>JAISPY010000084.1 GCA_031274565.1 Treponema sp. | reverse complement strand
AATACCTTGGCTCTGCCGGGTATGATACTGTACCGGACGTTTATGTTCCCCCATAGGATGAGGGTATCAGGGTATAGCGGGTTTGTCAATATGAAAATGAATGTTATTTTCATATATATCCGTTATGCGAAATTTTTGCTGAAATGGTCAGGGCGAGCGTATTAAGAATCGTAAGTCTTTATAGTATAAAGACTTACATTACCAGGTATTTTTACCCTGTACTTTGCTAAGTCATTATGTAGCAACGAATTAGTAAGGTTAATATGCTCGCCCTGGACGCTTGACAAGGTCGGCTGGTTTAGGTAGTACTATAGAGCTGTAGTCATTACCGCAGCAATTCATCACAGGAGAAATACATGAATCGGGAAGCTGATGGAAACCCCAGTACCGCTGGGGACAAGCATATCGAAACCGCCATGATTGCCCATTTGGATAATCTTACCAAGCCCCGGGGCAGCCTCGGAAAACTGGAAACCTACTGTATTAGGATGGCGAAGATCCAAAACCAGGTTCCCCCTAAGATTGAAAAGAAGGGGATCTATGTGTTTGCGGGGGATCACGGCATCACCGAGGAAGGGGTTTCTCTATACCCCTCGGAAGTTACCTACCAAATGGTGCTGAATATACTTTCCGGAGGCGCGGGTATCAATGCCCTTGCCCGAGGCACGGGATGGGAGGTGATCACCGTAGATGCCGGGGTTTTAGGCGATTTTCCCCCGGAGGATGTCCTGGTTCCCCATAATCGCTTCATTAGGGCAAAAATTGGGAAAGGGAGCCGGAATTTTTATAAGACCCCGGCCCTGAGCGCCAAAGAAACCGCGGAGGCTCTGGAACAGGGTAAGGGTTTGGCCGCGGATGCTCAAAAACAGGGTTATGACCTCGTTGCCATCGGAGACTTGGGTATCGGAAATACCAGTACTGCGGCGGCTATGCTCATTGCCGCAGGTTTTTCCGCCGAGGAGATGATAGACCGGGGAACCGGCATTGACCGGGAACGACTGGAACACAAGAAACAGATCATCCAGGAAGCAGTGGCCCGGCGTAAACCCGCCAAGACCGCTGAGGCCATTATGGAACAGCTTGGTTCCTTTGATTTAGCGATGATGAGCGGTTTTATCCTGGGCCTTGAGGGAAAGGGCATCGCCTGTGTGCTTGACGGTTTCCCGGTAACCGCTGCGGCGTATCTGGCCTTTATGATAAACCCCCACGTGCGGGACTTTCTCTTTGCAGGCCATCAATCTAAGGTCGCAGGTCACCGGCCCATACTGGAGAAGCTGGGGCTCTCCCCCATTGTGTCTCTGGATATGCACTTGGGGGAAGGCACCGGCGCGGCTATTGGCGGACACATCATCGAACTGGCAGTCTTGACCGCCCGTACCATGGCATCCTTTTCCGATGCCCAGGTTTCAGGGAGCGATATTGTGGAAGAAAAGTACTAAAACGGCCCTTTCCGTATGTTTGACCGGTTTCTTTCCACCCTGAGCCTGGTTTCGCGATTCCCTATCAAGCGGCGGTTCAGCTTTGATCCTTCCTGGGTGGACTTCTACCTGCCGATTACCGGGATAGGGCCTGCCTTGTTGGGGGCGCTAACGTTTGGGGGGGTATACCTCCTCACCAAGAGTTCCCTCATCACGGTTCTGTTCACCCTTATCGTCCAATACCTGGGGTTCAATCTGTTTCATTTTGACGGTTTGGTGGACACTGCGGATGGGTTTCTTGGTACCTTTGACCGGGAAAAACGCTTTGCGGTGCTCAAGGATTCGCGGATCGGGGTGTACGGTTTGTTCGCAGGCATGGCGGCGCTCAGCCTCAAAGCCGCTCTGCTCTATACCTTGTTTCCCGCTCTGGTCCGGTTTCCCGCGCCGCTCTTAGCCTACCCGATAAGCGGCCGGTTCAGTGCGGCCCTCATTCCCTGCCTGACCGGGCCTGCAAAATTGAGCGGACTTGGCGCTCTGACCAAAGACGCCCGGCCGCACCGGGCAATCGCGGGGCTGCTCACGGGCCTATTCCTCTGGACGGCCCTCGTATGGGGAATCAGCGCCTTCATAGCTATCGGAGAACCAAGCTACGGTCCTGCCTGCATCCTCCTCGCCGTACCTGTGGTAAGTCCACTGGTCTCGGTGTTTTTTGCCCGGATGTACCGGAAGCATCTGGGGGGCTATACCGGAGACGCCCTGGGCGCTGCGGTGGAGCTTGCCGAACTTATCCATCTGGCTGCGGCCCTGGTGGTCCTGGAGTGGATCGTACCGTCATAAAAGAACCGCGCTTTCCTGGTGAACCTATCCGCAGGATAGGCGCATTAATGGTTTCCCTCGGGAGTGGTTTGGCGGGGCGTAGAAACGAGCGGGCCCTTCCTGCGGCTCGGTATAGAAAAGAAAAAATAGAAAAGAATAGGGGACCGCGTCCTCTGAAAATTTTTCCATACGTTCATCCTTATGGAAAGAGATAGAAAAAAATGGAAAAAGACCTGCCCGCTTGTCATATTGCCCAATAAGCGTATTAGCACTATGATACAGAGATCACAAATAGAGAGAGAATAAGGCAGGGGTATTTATCGCCCTTCTGGAGGCTTTTAGTTGAAGGATACAGGGGATGGAGCGTAAAAAAGGTATCTATACCGGTGAAAGCAGTAAAAGCGCAGGCATTAAGAAGAATCAATCCCTCAGAAAGGCGCTCTATATTCTGGAGGGGATGACCAAAATCCATACTCCCGCGCGGTTGCAGGATATTGCCAAAAGCATTGGGATGCCTCCGAGTACCGTACTGCGGTTTTTGAATACCTATATTGATTTCGGGTATGTACAGCAGGATTCCGGCAACGCCTGTTATTATCTGACTTTAAAATTAACCGAACTGGGGTCTCGGGCCAAGGATACTTTTCCCTTCCCCCATTCCCTGGTTAAATACGTCAAACAAATAGCCGAGACCTTTAATGAATCCTCTTCGCTCTGTGTTGAACATGCTATGCAGATGGTATATATTGCCATCGAAGAAGGTCCGAACCGGATGCTGCAGACCTTCCGGCGTATTGGGTGGATCGCCCCGATGCATGCCACCGGGGTAGGTAAATTACACCTGATGAATTATTCCGAGGCCCAGTTAATCGAACTGGAACGGAAATTCGGTTTTCCCCTATACACCGAACATACCATAAGCACTATGGATGCCCTTAAAATCGAAATTGAGCGCGTTAAACAGCAGGACTATGCGGTAGATGATGAAGAGTGCGAAGTGGGGGTCCGGTGTATCGCGGTACCGGTCCGGGACTACACCGGCAAGGTGGTTGCGGGGATCAGTATGTCCGCGCCGGTTACTCGGCTGGATCCGAGTAAGATCGACGAGATCATCAGGTATCTTAAAGTAATAAGCCTGCAGGCATCCCGAGAACTGGGCTGGGAGCCTGCGACAGTAGCTTAGGACCCGCGCACGCATAAAATGCAGGGCATTTTATGCGTGCGCGGGTCCTTACGAGAATCCAGCATAAACCCTTAGGGTATGCGCTGCGGAGAGGCGGCGGCCCTAAAGTCCGGGGGATTACTGGAACTTTGAAAGTATCTCCGGATTATTGGCCACATAGTTCAGTACATCGGCCATAATCCCGGTATAGCCTTTTCCCAGGGCCTTATATTTTGCCAGGCAATCAGGAACAAGCCGGAGCGTTACTACTTGGCGTTTTTTTTGCCGGTTGCGCTCGGCGGCCAGGTGTGCAAATTCTTTCAGGGCCTCCGGGGAAAGTTCCGGCGCGGCCTCAAGGTTAATAGGGTATTTTGCGGCTTCCTTTATCCGCTTCACTACCTCCTTAGGTGGCTTTTGTCCAGCCTTCCCCGTCGATTTCGTAATAGCCATTTTGTATGACCTCCGTTCTTTTTTGGTAGCAATACGGGCGGCTATTATTCGCTTTTTATTGCCCCTTTCGGTATAAGCTACAAAAAGCGTTCTTCCCCGGAGGTGTTGCCCTCGCTTTCATCCATGCGTTCTAAACGGTTTACATCCCAAAAAATATATTGGGCATCTTCAAAATCGACATGATGAAGGCGTTTGTTTGTGGTGTTCTTTTCATCATCCCATTCTATACCGTCTAACCGCAGGATTAAAAGGTATTACTTTTTGTATGCTCTATCAAGGGGTATAAAAAGGCCGTCCGTTTTTTTATTCAAGAGAACAAACGCGGGCGGCCTCCGGGATTGTGCCGGGAGGAAAAACGCCTAGTTCCGCTTCATGACCGTTAAAAGTTGCGCCGGCTCCGGTGATCTCAATACGTTTAGGATCGGTAGTCCCGCCGGCATTACCCTGTCTGGTAAAAATATTAGGGATACGTTCATCGGGGAAGCTTAATGTATCGTTCCGGCGGTATATGACGTTTTGGCCCGCCTATAAAGCAAAC
>JAISPY010000075.1 GCA_031274565.1 Treponema sp. | reverse complement strand
CTAGCCGCTTCCCGGACAAGGCCGGGTTAAATTCAATTACCTTCCCCTGGTCCCGGTCCCCCTTTCTTCATAGGCCGGAATATCCTCAACCATCGAAGCCTTTTTCAATCTTGCTTCTTCTCTTAATTTTTTCTCTTGAAATCTTATATTTTCTTCTTCTAAACCAATCTTGACCAAATAAGCTAAAAAAGAGTTGATCTGCACATCCTGGAAATGGGCCTCCCTCAGAGCGTCTATATCCTTCCTGAGCTGCTCAGTAACCCTTATGGTCATATTTTTAACTTTCGGTTTATCCGAATTTTCCATCATTCTTGTCCTATGTTATCACATTATCAAACAATTTGTCTAGTACAGCATCGGGAAATTTTTAAAAAAATTTATGAATTGTCTTGACAAAATGAAAGAATTGATAGATATTGATAGATATTGATAGATATTGATAGTAAAGAGGTATTATATGAAGGATACATACTTGTCCATACGGATTGAATCTGCTCTGAAAGACCAGGTTGTAACCCTTGCCAAGATGGAACGGCGGAGTATTGCGGACCAAGCAGCCTACCTCGTTGAACAGGGATTGTTGGCCGTCAGGGGGAAAATCCCGGAGGGTACAGCCTGGGGGGACCGGTCCCTGGCTGAGGCTTGGGAGGGGACTGGGGCGGCCCTGGGAGCGGGGACCGGGGCGGCAAAGCGGGCCGGGAAGACGGCGTGAGGGGGGAGGAAGAAAAATGATTATGTCCTGTGAAGTGGGGTTGATTGAGGAAGTAGCCGAGCAGCTCAGTGATCTCAAAAAGGCCCGCGATATTTTCAAGCAAGAACTTAAAAAATTCGGGGGCACTTTCGATGAAGAGTTTGCGGCTACCTCAGATAAACGCGGAACCCTACGGGTAACCGTTTATCTTACGTTTTCGGCTTCCAAGCTCCACGAATATCTTGTTCGACAAGATTCGCAAGCTCGTGATAAAACGTGAACATTTCCTCCAGCGGTATAGCGCTTACGGTTGCGTTCAGGTGTTTATCGCCCTTCGTCGAGACCATATCGGTAATATGGGGGTACGGCGGCTTATCAGTTGGGCCTAAAATACGTGCGGCAATTTCCAGAGCCTTTGCTCTGAGTTCTTGATCATTCATGGGAAATATCCCTCCAAAGTGAGCTATACACCGCATACGCGGGTATTTGGTTAGCACTAAGGAGTATAGCACGCGGCGGAGGGTTTTTTATAGGAGGTTTTTATGGTGGTAAAAGAGAGAACCCAGGCGGCGCCTTCCGGGATAGGCCCGGAAGGTACCGCCTGGGGGGACCGGCTCCCGGCTGATGCTTGGGAGGGGGCGGCCCTGGGATCGGAAGGCGGATCAGTGGGTACAATATCAATAACGCTTCAAATCCCGGTGAAAAAGTACCGGATGATCCAGGAAGCGGCCAGGGAAACGAACCAGGATATTTTGACATTTATTAAAAATCCGGAATTGAAATGCTGTTTTTGTCCCTGCGGGGATAAAGAAAAAAATACTTGCCGGGCCGGTGGGGATGGTTCATGTCTTGAGGAATTCTACAGGTTCCTTTTTATGGAGGATGCCTCGGCGCCGGATACCGGTTTGTACGCGGAGGTTGCAACTGATTGCAACTGATTGCAACTGATTCAACTGATTGCAAGGGCGTGGTTGCCTGCGTGAGGGGAGGAGAAAACAGTGCGCATTATAGGGAATATACTCGAAGCCGCCTCTAAAGACGGGTTATGGTTTCGGTCATTAAAAGTTAAAGGGGGGAAAATAACCGTGGTGTTTTCGATGCCCCCTATAAAAAACTGCACTGATAACCGTGCGGAGATCGGGCGCTGCTTGTCAGCAGAATTCAGGGCGGCGAAGCCACTAGGGTAAGACGACAGAGGGGGAAAAATATGAAGATGATCTATTTATTGGTTGACGGCGAAGGCTGGAAACCATTTAATCGTTACGACACGAAAGAACTGAGCAAGCGGGGAATCCATATTGGCTGGAATGCCTGCATCGGCGACTATGTCCGTATCAGTAACGGTGTAACCATCAGAAAAGATGTCGGTATCGGAAATCATGTATTAATCGGCGAAAACACCCTTATCGGTATCAATTCCTGTATCCAATCTGTTGCCTTTCTGGGCCCAAATATTACCGTCGGTGATTGTACCCTTATTGGTGAATATTCCCGTCTGGGAGCAGAGATAACCGTCGGTGATTGTACCCGTATCGGTGAATATTCCCGTCTGGGATCAGAAATAACCGTCGGTGATTGTACCCGTATCGGTGAATATTCCATTATTGAGCTATCAACCCGTATCGGCAACCGTTGCCATATCCCAGCCTACTCCCGTATCTCTGCGCGTGCCAAAATCGGCAACGGTGAGAGGACTATCGCTATTCACCTGGCGGGTTCGCGGTTCCGGGTCTCCTACTGGGGTGAGGATCGGATTGCTATTGGCTGTCAGCATCTGAGTATTGACCAATGGCTGAGCGAGGGTGTGGACATTGCCAAGCAGCAGAATTTTACCGTGGAGCAGATTGAGGAATACCGCACCTATGTGGAGTTTATCAAATCCATTCATACGATGCGAAATCCGAATGATGCAGGGTATGAAGCATCTGAGGCGGCCCAGGGTGGCGGGGTAAGGTAGGAGGTTACCGATTATGCAGGGAAGTGGGGAAGGAGCAGCAACGCCTGCTATAGAACTTAAACAGCAATTCTACAACAGCAAACAAGCGTGGGAATTAAAGGGGGGTTGTTCCTGGAACACCTTCAAAAATATCCGGTATTTTCAGCCCAAAGGCGGTCATTACGACGGCTACTTCGGCGGCCGGGGAATTTTTTTCAGGGAAACGGTGGCCGAGTGGCTGCCCTTGGTAGATGCGGACCTCCCGGAATATCACAAAAAATACAAAACGGGAGCTAAGCCGCAGAACCGCATCAAAAATATACAGCCCCTTGAGGCCGTAGGTGATGACCCTTGGGGGGCCAGATCCGCGGTAAAACGGAGCGTATGAAAAGACAAACAACAGGAGGCATCCATGAATAGCAGTATCGGCGTCCTGGTGGGGGCCGTTGGCATCCTCGCCATCATCATCTGGTACCCCTGGTTCTTCGGGGAACCCGCACAAGACCACCGGCAGGGCTTCCCCTTATCCCGCAAGCGGCGGCACCGCTGCGGAAAATCACGCCTTTGAGCAGCACGGAGGATTACTATGAACGTAGTACTATTGCCTTTAGATACCATAGGCTATCAATCAGATAGAACTACCGGCGGCATGGGAGACCTCAAAACCCTTGCCGAAAGCATCAAAAAATTGGGGCTGCTAAGCCCCCTGGTGGTGGCCAAACAAGCTACCGGCTCCTATCAGTTGATTGCAGGCCGCCGGCGCTTCGAGGCGGTCAAGTTGTTAGGCTGGTCCCAGGTCCCGGCACGGATCCACGATTCCACCGATGAAGAGGACCTCGCCGAGATTTCCCTGACCGAAAACGTGAACCGCCTGGACATGCACCCCCTGGATGAAGCCGTGGCCTTCGATCACCTGGTACGCAAAGGCATCCCCTTAAAGGATATTGCCCTGCGGTATGACCGGAGCGTGTCCGCCATCTATCAACGCTTATGTCTTATGAAGCTCCTGCCGGAACTCAAGCAAATGTTCTACCGCGGCGGGATTTCCCTGACCGTGGCGGCCATGCTCTCAGGCTTACCCCTGGAACAGCAGGAGATTTTTTACCGGAAGCATCAGAAGTATGGAAACATTCCGGGGTATTTCGTCCATGATTTTATCCACCAGGTACAGCATTGCCGGCTGGGGTTGGTGTTGGATCACAAATGCCATGCCTGTACCTCCCGGACCCGCCACAGCGACCGGGAACTGTTCCCGGAATACGAGCACCTGGAAGACGTTTGCTTCAAAGAATCCTGTTACCGGAAAAAACTGCTTACCCAGATTGCCCGGAAGATTAAGGAAGCGGAAC
>JAISPY010000054.1 GCA_031274565.1 Treponema sp. | reverse complement strand
GGTAAAAAACAGAACACAGTATGGCTTATGTACGCCTACCACCGCGATACCGGGGAACTAGTGGCGTTTGTGTGGGGGAAACGGGACCTGAAAACGGCGTTGAAACTGAGAAAACGGATAAAACGGCTGGGAATAACCTATGATAGGATAGCGACGGACGACGGGAACAGCTTTCTGGCCGCATTTGCCGAAGACTGCCATGAGGTCGGCAAGGAGCATACGGTAGGCATAGAAGGGAATAATTGCCGGTTGCGGCACCGGTTAAGGAGGGCGTTCCGCCGTACCTGTTGTTTTTCCAAGAAGCTACGTAACCACTGGAAGGCTTTTGAGATGGCGTTCTTTTATATCAATTATGGCTTCGTTTAACGAGCTCATCATACTTTCTGGATCACCACCGATTTTTGCTTCGATTTCCCCGGTTATTTTCGCCTGAACCGGCGGGGTTTCCCTCTTTTTCCGGTTTAGCACCCGCTCAACCCCTTCTTCCGCATACGGTTTGCTTACATTGTAAACCAAAACCGTATTGCACGGGCACTGCCGCGCTCTTTCGCTTTGCTCGGCCACCCTCGCCACTTTGCCTTGCTTGTCTTCTGTCTCGTTCAACAACAGCAGCAATATGCGCCCTCGCCTTATCTGCCGTGCAGGATGTACCCCCTTACTGACCATATCCTCCAGCCGCTTTTTTTCTTCCTCGGTTAAATATACCCGATACGTCTTTCCTCTCATCTGTATTACCCCTCCTATGGGTAAGCCTATTTATATCATGCCTTTTAGTTAAAACAGGGTACTAGAATGAGGGGGACTTCCCTTCTAAAATGACCGCTTTTTTCCTGCATAGTAAACGCCGATGCCCGGGGATAGTGCCCTTGCGGATTCCTGATTCTATGAGTAGACTTTAACCAGTGAACGGTACCCAGCGAACGTTCCCTAGGATCCTTTGTGGACCGACCAAAGTACGCAAAGGTATAGCGAACCTTATTTATATGCTAAGGATAATGCATGCAGTTCAGGTCTACCCAATCAAATAAAGCCCTGGTTTCTTTTAAGGATGCGGTCCTCCGCTGCCTGCCTCAGGAAGGGGGATTGTATGTCCCGGCTTCGGTGATGGATTTGCGGCAGTTTTTTCTGTATATGGATGTGGATACAGGGTATCCCGAACTGGTCTCCACCGTGGCTCCGCCCCTGCTGCAAGGGGAACTTAACCCCTTCTCCGCGTCTCGGGTTGCGGAAAGCGCCTTTGCGTTTGAGCCTGAAATCCTGCAGTTGGATGAACGGTTTTCCCTTTTAACCCTCTATAACGGCCCCACCGGGGTCTTTAAGGATTTTGGCATCGCCTTTCTCGCCGCGGTCATGGAGGAACTGCTGAAGAATAACCGGCGGGGCATGGTGCTCTCCGCCGCCCGAGGGGATACGGGGGTCAGCATAGCCCATGCCTTTTACCAGCGACAGAATATGGTTTCCTGCCTGCTCTACCCCTCGGGGCCTATCCGAGGGCTTGATCCCCGTACCTTTGTGTCCAACGGGGGTAATATCATCCCCATTCAAATCCGAGGCACCTTTGATGATTGTCAGCGTCTGGTCATCGAAGCCATCAAGGATCAGCCCTTTGCGGAACGGTACTCCATTTCCACTGCCAATGCGCTCAATCCCGGACGGCTCTTACCGCAGGCCTTTTATTACCTCTATGCCTTCATTAAACTCAAGCAGCAGTTGAAAGGGGATTTACTGTTCAGTGTGCCCTGCGGTAATTTCGGCAATTTCATAGCCGGCCTTTATGCCTGGAAATTCGGTATGCCCGTGCGGGGCTTCATCGCGGCCATGAACGCCAATAACGCCTTTGGGGATTTCCTTACAGGAGCGGCGTTTAAGCCCAAACCGCTGATCTCCACGATTTCTCCTGAGTTGGATGTGAGTGTTCCCTCCAATTATGAGCGGTTCCTCTCGTTCTATGAGGAAGCCCCCGCGGTGATGCGAAACATGGTATTCCCGGAGGCGATTGATGACCGGCTTACCCGGGAAGCAATGGATAAGGTCTGGAAACAGTACGGCGTACTCCTGGATCCCCACGGGGCAGTGGCCTTTGCCGCGGCAGAGCGGATGATGGCTTCCCATGACTGGTGCGACGGGAATGCCCATATTGTGGTCCTTGCCACGGGGCATCCCGCGCGGGAGGCGGAATCGGTTGCAAAGGCCACCGGACAGTTGCTTGCTATCCCCCCGCGCTTGGCGGTACTCAGGAAGAAGTCCGATCCTATCGCGCTCATCAAGCCCCATCTGGATGCCCTGGAGGGAGCTATCGCCAGTTGCATATAGCGAAGACCTAGATAGGCTGCCTTTTTTCTGGTAGCATGGGGGAGAAGGTAGTGTCTAGGCTGCGATGCTTTCGGCGCAGGGGGGAAACTGCTCTGGAGGAGTTGAAGGCTTAGGCTGAATTTAAGGATATAAGGAGGATGGTATGAAGACCGTATGCGGTATAGACCTTGGAACCCAAAGTTGCAAGGTACTGCTCTACGATTATGAACAGAAATCGGTCCTCGCCCGGGCGCAGGCACCGGTGGATATGATTGCCGCTGATGATGGTACCCGGGAACAAGAAGCCGAATGGTACGGGGCGGCATTGCAGACCTGCTTCGCCGCCATAGCGAAAGACCGTCCGGGACTTACCGCAACCATCGCGGCCATCGGGGTTTCCGGGCATCAGCACAGTTTCGTGCCCCTGGACGGGGAGGGCAAGCCCCTGTACCGGGTCAAGCTCTGGTGTGACACCTCCACCGCGCCTGAATGCGCGGAGCTTACCGCCCGGGCAGGCGGAGAGGCGGCCCTCATCGCGGAGACCGGCCTTCCCATGCGGCCCGGGTATACCGCGCCGAAAGTACAGTGGCTTAAAAACCATAGACCAGACCTGTTTGCCCGGCTACGGCATATCCTGCTCCCCCATGACTACATCAATTTCCTGCTCACCGGCGCATATACCGCGGAATACGGGGATGCCTCGGGCACAGCGCTCTTTAATGTCCGTACCCGCCGATGGTCTTCCTGGGCCTGGGATCTCATTGATCCGGCCATAGGGGACGCGCTCCCTCGGCTGCTTGAACCTGGGGAAGCTGCGGGTACGGTTTCTTCCGCCGCCGCCGCCGCCTTCGGCCTTCCCCAAGGAGCGCTTGTAGCCTCTGGAGGCGGGGATAACATGATGGGCGCCATTGGGACCGGCGCAGTTAAAGACGGATTCCTCACCATGAGCCTGGGAACTTCGGGGACCCTCTTCGGATTTTCCCAAGTCCCGGTGATCGATCCCACAGGAAACCTCGCGGCCTTCTGTTCCTCCACAGGCGGCTGGCTGCCCTTGCTCTGTACCATGAACTGTACCGTAGCGAGTGAGGAATTCCGTTCCCTCTTAGGGCTCGAGGTGCGGGACTTTGACGCCCAGGCAGCCAAAGCGTCCATCGGCGCGGGAGGACTCGTGGTATTACCCTTCTTTAACGGAGAACGGACCCCGAACCTCCCCAATGGCCGGGCCAGTGTCAACGGGATCACCATGGCCAACTTCAGTCGGGAGAACCTCGCCCGGGCGAGTCTGGAATCCGCGATCTTTGGGATGCGTATCGGCATGGAGGGGTTCAGCAAACTGGGATTCAAGGCAAAAGAGATCAGGCTCATCGGCGGTGGGGCTAAAAGCCCGCTCTGGCAGCGCATCGCCGCCCATGTGATGAACCTCCCGGTCCGGGTTCCTGCAAACGACGAAGCTGCGGCCATGGGCGGAGCTATCCAGGCCCTCTGGACCTTGGAGAAGGCAGCAGGGCGGAATAGCGCTGGGAACACGATCGAATCCCTGGTGGAAGAACACGTCCTCTTAGAGGGTGGGGCTACGGTAGACCCCGATGCGGCTTCAGTAGCGGCATATACTCGGGCGTATGAGGCATATTCCCGCTATCTGGGGGCCTTGAGTCCCCTGTATACCTAAGGGGTGCAGGCGTTTTTTACGCTGCCCCTGCACGAGATACTTTTTTGGAGGTTTTATGGCTGATTATTTTGTGGGGAGCAAAGAGTATTTCCCCGGTATCGGAAGGATTGCCTACGAAGGGCCTCAAAGCGATAATCCTTTGGCCTTTAAGTACTACAATCCTGAGCACGTGGTGGGCAAGAAGAAGATGAAGGATCATCTCCGTTTTGCCGTTGCGTATTGGCATAGTTTCTGCGCGGACGGAGCGGATCCCTTTGGGGCCCCCACCCATCCCCATCCCTGGATCACCGATGCCACGGATCCCATGGAAGCGGCGGAACACAAGATGGATGCGGCCTTTGAGTTCTTCACCAAGCTGGGGGCGGAATTCTATGCGTTCCATGACCGGGATATGGCTCCTGAAGGGGCAAGTCCCGCTGAAAGCGAGAAGAACCTGCAGGTCCTGGTGGCGAAGGCCAAAGAACGGCAGCAGGCTACGGGGGTCAAACTCCTCTGGGGCACGGCGAACCTCTTCAGTCATCCCCGGTTTATGAACGGCGCGGCGACCAACCCGGAGTTTGCCGTGGTGAGCCTTGCAGCCGCCCAGGTCAAGGCTGCCATTGACGCTACCATTACCCTGGGGGGACAGGGTTACACCTTCTGGGGAGGCCGGGAAGGGTACATGAGCCTGCTCAATACCGATTTAAAGCAAGAAAAGGATCACTTGGCGCGGTTTTTGATTATGGCCCGGGACTATGCCCGGAAACAGGGTTTCACCGGCGCCTTCTATATTGAGCCTAAACCCATGGAGCCTACCAAACACCAGTACGATTATGATGTGGAAACCGTGGCAGGCTTTCTCCGGGCCTACGGTCTGGACAAGGACTTCCGGGTCAACATCGAAGCGAACCATGCGGAGCTTGCGGGCCATGATTTTGTCCATGAACTTGAAACCGCCGCGAGCCTGGGCATCTTCGGTTCCGTAGACGCTAACCGCGGGGAACCCCGGAATGGCTGGGACACGGACCAGTTCCCTGCCAGTTACTATGAAACCGCTCTGGCCATGCATGCCATCCTCAAGGCGGGGGGCTTCACCACGGGCGGCCTGAACTTTGACGCCAAAATCCGGCGGAATTCAGTGGACCCAGCAGACCTCTTCGAGGCCCACATCGGCGGCATGGACAGCTTTGCGGTGGGCTTGGTAGTTGCCCAGCGGATCATCGATGACGGAAAACTGGGAAACCTGGTGAAAAACCGCTATGCTTCCTTTGATACCGGGGATGGGGCGCGGTTCGCCCAAGGGGAACTCAGCCTTGAAGAACTGGCCCGCCTGGGTTCGGCTTACGGGACCGCAGGGATCACCAGCGGCAAACAGGAACGGCTTGAGAATATCGTGAACCAATACCTTTTGGGGCTGTAAAAGCCCCGAACCCCGGCGGGTTTGGGGGACTCCGGTTGTCTTAGGACCCGTCGGGATATGCATATTATTTTTTAAAAAATTCGATTACCCGTCGATAATTGAGTAAAGCGATAATTAAAAAGAAGGTACATGAACAGGGGGATCATCATAGCGCGTTGTCTTTTAGAACCATCCCGGAGATGGTGTCTTTTTATGTTGGTCTTGATGAGTATGATCCTCGGTTGCGCCCCAGGTCCGCGCTCTGCTGATTCGCCGGGGAGGGATCCCTATTACATAAGCGGCGCTCCGGAAGATCGGGAAACCCTGCGGCAGCTCTTTCGCATTTTGGCCACGGAAACAGATAGGGAAGCGGAATTTGCGGTGGTCCGGGAGATTGCTAACCGGTATGTTCGTTTAGGGGAATACGGGAAACTCATCAATTTTCTCACCGCCCGGACGAACCGGGACCCCCAAGACCCCTACAATGCCTATTACCTGTTCATGGTGGCCTATGGGTATATACAGCAGGAAGCATACCCGGTGGCGGCCCTGTACTTCGATGGGATCATCAAGAATTACCCGGATTTGACCGTGGAGGGGCAATCCATTCACGCAACCTGCCTCAAGCAGTTGATTACCCTGGTGGATAATCCGGAACAGGCGGTGGGGTACTACGAGGAGCTGATCGACCGGTTTTCCGATTCCATCGATCTGGGGCTGGCCTACTTCATGCTGGCCCAAGCCTATGAACAGATCGGTGACTGGAACGGCGCCCTCCAATCCTATACCAAGTATCTTCCCTATAGGGGCGCCATCATCCCGGGCTTTCCCAATGCGGATCAACATGCGAAACAACTGGTGGACTTTAACAAGTCCCCTAAGGATTGGACTTTTGAGAACCTCAATACCCTGGTCTCTACCATCAAAGCCGCTTTGGGAGAGGGGAGCAGCCTAAGGCTGCGGCAGTACCAGGCCAAGGTCAATTTCTTTGCCCGATCGTGGGCGCAAGAGGATACGGATGATTCGGGGATGGCGGAATTCAACCTGGCCAACTTCATGCGGGGAAATCAGATCCGCTATGCGGACACCTTGGATACCGGTTCCAACGCGAATGAGGCGTATTTACGAACCTCCGGGTGGGACCAATTTATGTCTATCTGGTATTTTTATTTCAGGAAGATCTATTTCCCCTTGGATCCTGAAATCCATGGCCGCTGGGAGTGGGCGGGTGTTTATTATGGAGAGAAATTCTAATGATCCGGTATAGAGAAGCAGCGCTGTTCCGAGTACCTGCATGGGTGGAATGGCTGTTTAAGCACAAGCGGGTCTTGCTGGTTCCAGGTATCAGTGTGCTGATGTCCTGCGGCTCCCTGCAAGCCCAATCAGTACATGATGAGCCGGATTTTCCTATAGTCTTGCCGGTTCCGGAACTTCCTGTGGAACTGCTCCAGGAAATTCCTAAGATAAACCCGTCAGAAATCCTTGAGGAACCGGGGAGCATCCGGGAAGATATCCCCATAGCCCTCGAAATGCTCCCCGAATCAAGCCAAGCGGCGCTGCTTACCGATTCGGCCCTAGTAAACCAAGCAACCCGTCCGCTGCGGCGCAGCGCATACACGGAAGCTCCCCGGACAAAACCGGAAAATCCGGAGCTGCGGCAGAGTATACTAGGAGGGCTTGGAGAGAAATTGACCCAAGAGTACATTCTGAAGTATTCCAGCGCCGAAGGGCTTGCCTGGCTCAATGCCATCATGCGGCGGGGCGGTCCCTATCTGGCCTTCATCAAACGGGAGATCGAAACCCGGAAGTTGCCCACTGAATTGATATACCTCCCGGTGATTGAATCTGCGTACATCCCCACGGCGGTCAGTCGATCCGGCGCTACCGGCCTTTGGCAATTTATGAAAAACAGTATTGCCCCCTATGATATGAAGATAACCGAGTGGATGGATGAACGGATGGATTTCTGGAAGTCTACCATGGGAGCCCTCAGCAAACTGGAGGAAAACTACCGGCAACTGCGGGATTGGCCTTTGGCCCTGGCCGCCTATAACACCGGACTTGGGGGGTTAAACCGGATCATCCAGAAGACCGGCATCAAGGATTATTGGGTGCTTTCGGAAAGAAAAGCCTTTGCCACCGAGACCATTCACTATGTACCCAAACTGCTGGCGATTGCCCATATCATGTCCAACCCGCGCCGGTTCGGGCTCGATCCGGTATGGCCGCAGGATCATGCATGGACCCGGATAAAGGTGGGCAGAACCGTGGATGTGGGCTTATTGGCCGAGGCTGCCGGGGTTGATCCGCATGATCTCAAGCGGGCCAATGGCGAACTTTTGTATAACGTTACGCCCCCTGACCCGGATTATCATCTCAAGGTACGGGCCACGGATGCGGCGGCGATTACCGCGGTATTAGAACGGCAGGATCTGACCCTCATCAGATACTACTTTCACACCGTTAAATCCGGGGATACCCTGTCCGCTCTGGCCCAGTATTACCGCATATCGGTGGATCATATCCTCAATTCCAATCCAGGAACCAGGGAGCGGTATCTCAAAATCGGTTCCCGGCTCTTAATCCCCGCGTTTAAGGAGGTGGTAAGCTACCAAGAACCGCCGAAGGGGGACAGCGCTCGTGCCTTTGAAGGGACGCATCAGGTAAAAACCGGAGAAACTCTCTGGTCTATCGCGCGGGCCTACAATATCGCGCCCGAAGTCCTGGCGAACGCTAATGGCATGGGATTAGACGATATTCTCCCTGAAGGGAAACACCTCAAAACGCCGATAAGGTAACATATGAAACCGAGTATGCTTTCCTGGGTTCTGGCGATCCTGGTCTTTCCGGTCGTGGGGGAAACCAAAGTTGCCATTAGCGGATCGATTGAATGGGAACGGATGGAAATTAACGCCGCAGTACAGGTGGATCTTGCCTCGGCGGGTATCCGCTTACCCACCGGAAGAATCCAGGCGGAGGAGATCCTCAATGATGAATACCCCTACCTGGTACGGCCCTACCTGCTATCGCTACCGGTTGATTCCGCGGATACCCTGGGGGATCTGTTAAATCGGGGGGAACTCTCCTTCCGCAGTACGGATACCATCAGTGCATCCGCCCAGAAGGTTCCCCCGGCATTAACCAACGACTTGACCTCTATGTTCGCCCGGTACACCCTGAGTCTCCGCAAACTCAGCGGGTCCCTCATCCGTCACCGTCGGCCCCAGGATAGTATGCGGCTCCTCATTCCGGTTCCCTCCATAGCCTATACGGGTATCATCATCATCGCGGATGAGGAACTCCCCGTCCATGGCAAGCATAGTACCGCACTCCCCCAGCCTTGTCTCTTCCCCAAGATCTGGGATACGGATATGAACCTGATATACGAACAGGGCATGGTGGATCCCCTCCAGGTGGAAAGCATCGTCCGATACGTGTCCCCGAACCATATATTTCGTCCCACCCCCTCGGGGCTTGATGAGGAACTGATCCGCCTGGTAGGTTCCAATCCCCTGCGGATCATAGCCCTGGGGGTGTTCGGCAGCCGCCCAACGGATCCCATCATAGACCGGGAAGATGCGCTGCAGATTGTCTCCCATGAAGATAACCGCAGGCTCCTCCGGGAAGGCCGGGTAGCCATTGTCCTCAACCAGCAGGTCTTGAGCGCTTCATTCTCCTCACCCTAAGCGCCTATCGGACCGCATTATACGGATATACGGTTACCGGGCAAGTACGGTGTTCCAAACAGACTCGTTCACCCGAATCCCGAGTTTTCTGTTTTCCTGGCAGACTTGCTTTTCCCGCTCGCTGGGATAACGAAGTTCCGTGTTCCCGCCGGCAAGAGACGACGCTTTACTGATTAGCTTGACCTTCCCGCTTTAGGTAGATACGGTAAGTTAGGCGCAATTTCTGCTCCGTAAAATGAAAATTTACGCCTTGACGAAAAATTAAAATCAGTTAAATATAAAAGTCAGATGAATAAAGACCTTGTAAGTCTCAGTCATATCTCGTTCTCATATAATAAAAACTCTATCGTGTTAGATGAACTTTCATTTAATATTGTCCGTGGAAATATTGGCGATATTAGGCCATAACGGGGTAGAAAAAAACAACAATATTACGTTTGGGAGGTGATCTAGAAAGTATGATGGATAGAGGAACGGGAAATGACAAAGAGGACAAAAGATGATTCTATGAAAGAATGTTAATCAGCATAGAAATACATTGCCCTCATTGCCATAGCCA
>JAISPY010000051.1 GCA_031274565.1 Treponema sp. | reverse complement strand
AAGGATAAGGGAAACCCTATGAGAAAAAAATTTTTAACGGTCATGGCGCGTGTAGCCGCCAGGTTCGGATCCGCCCAAAACCACCATCAGCCTGATTTGCCCGCAGGGTTTACCGGAAGTCGGGAAACCGGGGAACAGCGCTCAGTCCGTATACGGTAAGCTTAGGAGTGCCCATGAAAGAAAATTACTCGGTCATCCCGCTGCTTTTGGGCAAAGAACTTTCCCTGTCCGCAAAAATTTTCTGGGGTTTTATCAAGATGGGTAAATCCTGGATATTTCCTAAGCGGAACTACCGGTACAATCATCTGAAAAATCTTTGCCTGGTGTACTTCAAGCTTACCCCCTTGTGTAATCTGCGCTGCCGCATGTGCGGCCAATGGGGAGACCAGGGGGTCATGAAAAACTGCGACATTCGGGAGGAGGCGAAAAAAATAGTATCCCTGGAACGGTACAAGGAACTGGTGGACGAGATTGCCCCCCGGCGGCCGGTGTCTTATCTCTGGGGCGGGGAGCCCTTCTTATATCCAGACCTGATGCCCCTGGCCAAGTACATGCTTGATAAGGGGCTCTATGTCAGCGTCAACACCAACGGCACCCTGATGGAACAGAACGCGGAACAGATCGTCCATGACCAGTGGAGTACCATCTTCGTATCCCTGGACGCCTTCCAGGAAATCAACGACGCCATGCGGGGCAAGGGGGCCTACGAGCGGGTGGTCAAGGGTTTCGCCGCTATCAACCGGGAAAAGAAAAAGCGGAACTCCAATTACCCTATCATGGGGATCGTTACCACCGTGACCAACCAAAACTATTTGGACCTGGAGCATCTTGCGGAGGCCACCCGGGAATTCAATCTGGATATACACATCATTAACCTGGGAACCTATACCAACGACCGTATCATCGCCGCCCAGCGCCGGTTTATGAAAGAAAAACTGGATACCGATATTGACTGCCTCGCCGGTTATAACACCGGGTACAACCACCACATTGACGGGAAACGGCTGCAGTCCATCCTGAATAATCTCCATCAGAAGCGCTACGGCCACCCGATCCTTACCGTGCCTGCGCTAAACCCGGAAAAAATCTCCACCTACTATGCGGACCTGGAGACCCCGGTGCGGAACCACTGCATCGTCCCCTGGTGCCAGACCAATATCAACTACAACGGGGATGTACATTTCTGCGCCGATTATCCTGATCATATTTTGGGGAACATCAAGGAACAATCATTTAAGGAGATCTACAACGGGGACCGGGCAAACCGGTTCCGTAAGACCCTTCACGATTGTGAAGGGGGGATGTTTCCCGGCTGCCTGCGCTGCTACCAGAATATGCTGTTCGGAAAGAGGATCCGGGGGTATTAATCGCCGGTCGCTGAGGCCGCGCGCCGTATCCGGTAGATCCAGATACGGCAGGGCAAGGACCCGCGCACGTATAAAATACCATGGTAGTGCTGCACGGGTCCTAAGCGCACGGAAGGTTTTACCTCATTCCTCGGTCTCCTGCACCCGGAATGCCTGGGCAGCCTTGACGACTTCGTCGGATATCTTACCTGAAATGGGCGCATAGTGGTCGAATTCCATATTGAAAGAACCGGTGCCACTGGTGATAGAACGCAGGTCTATGGAATACCGCAGCAGTTCCGCCTGGGGTACCAGGGCACGGATTTCCTCAATACCTCCTGCGGAATTCTGCCCCAGAATCTTGCCCCGTTTACCCGAAAGATCGCTCATCACGTCCCCTAAGAATTTGCTCTCCACAAACACCGTGAGGTTCATGATCGGTTCCAGCAGGGTTGGGGAGGCTTGACGCATGGATTCCCGGAAGGCATTCCGGGCAGCCAGTTTAAAGGCCAATTCAGAGGAATCCACCGGGTGTTCCTTACCATCCACGATCTTCACTTCCACATCCACCACCGGGTAGCCCGCCATGGTCCCCGCAGCCATGCCTTCCAGGACCCCCTTTTCAACTCCGGGAATATAGCCCTTGGACACCGCTCCGCCGAATATGGCGTTGATAAACTTGTACTGTTCACCCCGAGGCAGGGGGGCAATTTCCAGTACCACCCGGCCGTACTGACCATGTCCGCCGGTCTGCTTCTTATGGGTATACTCCGCGCCGGCTTTTTTCGTGATGGTTTCCCGGTAGGGTACCCGGGGGATATGGGTCTCCACCGCGATCTTTTGATTCTGCTTGATCTTATCCAAAATGATGTTCACATGGAGTTCCCCCATGCCGGAGATGACCGTTTCCTTGGTTTCGGCGTTAAAGGCATAACGGAAGGTTTTGTCTTCTTCGGTCGCCCTGAGGAGAAACTCCCCGAGCTTGTCATCGTCCTTTTTAGCCACCGCGTTAACCGCCACCGAGTGAACCGGTTCAGGAAGCCGCAAGGGTAGAAATTTGAAGGAACTATCCCCGGCGGTAAGGGTGTCATTGGTCTTGAGGGTCGCGGATTTTGCCACGATTCCCACGTCCCCGGCATACAATTCCCGAATTTCCTCCAGTTTCTTACCCTGACAGGTGTAGAGTTTGCCGATCCGTTCCTTCTTGTTCTCCGATCCATTGAAGGCTTCTGAATCCGCAGATAGTTTGCCTTGGATGATCTTTATCCACGAGAGCTTACCGGAGAATTGGTCGTAGCTGGTCTTGATAACCAGCGCGGCCAGGGGCTTCTCCGGATCAATGGGGATCCCCTGGGAGGCGCCCGATCCGTCAAGGACCGTGTCCTGAGCGGTCCGGGGATCCGGCGCGATGTCCGTCATGAATTCCAGGAACGGGATAAGCCCTGAATTCTTCAGGGCAACCCCGGCAAACGCTGGGACCACCTTGTTCTCCGCCAAGGCTTGGATAAGGCCCTGGTGTATGCCTTCCGGATCCAGGGTACCGGTCTCCAGGTACCGCTCCATAAGGTCGTCGTTCCCTTCAGCAGCGGCTTCGATGATCCGTTCCTTGGCCGCCGCAGCCGCCTCCTGATAGTCCTCGGGGATGGGGCCTTCTTTTTCCAGAGTATCCCCCTGGGCAAAATACGCTTTCTCATGCAAGACATCAATGACCCCTGTATACTGCGGGCCGGCCCCCATGGGCAGGGTAAGGGCTACTGGATCCACTTGGAATTTTTCTTTTATATCTTCCAGGGCTTTGGTAAAATCCGCTCGTTCATCGTCCATTTTGGTAATAAAAATAACCCGTGGTTTTGAACGGCGCTGGAGGTCCCGCCAGAGTTTGATGGTCCCAATCTGGACCCCGGCCCGGCCGTCCACTGCAAGAAGCGCCAATTCCGAAGCCCGGAAGGTCAAAATAACGTCTCCCACAAAATCAGAAGAGCCGGGGGTATCGAAGAGGTTGATCTTCTTACCATTCCGTTCAATATGCGCCATAGCGGCGTGGATCGAGATTTTCCGCTCGATTTCCTCAGGGCTTGAATCAGCGATGGTTTTACCGGACTCCACCGTTTCAGCTTTGGGGATAAGTCCCCCCACAAACAGTAGATGTTCAAACAGGCTTGTTTTGCCGGTCCCGCCATGACCGGCGATGGAAACATTTTTTATCAGCTCCGTCTTATAGCTCATGGAAGCGCTCCTTGTAGTGCAATTACTCGTTCTTCAGTACATACCGTCTTTAATGTACTATGATGGAACGGTCTTGCCGGATTGTCAAGAAGAATATCAATCGAAGAATATCAATCAGCAGCATATCCGAGCGCAGCATGGCTAGGCTGCTTGCGATTGTCCGCCCTGAACCGGCTCAGGTACAGGGCGTTTTGCATGAACCGTATCTTGAAGCGGTGGGTTGCAGGGGAGATTCAAATTTTTTTCATTTTTTGTATTGACCGGGATTTGTTTTTTTAGTATATATTTAGGTACAATATCTTATTAATAACCTAGATTTACTAAGAATTTTGTGATACAGCCATCAAAGGGATACAGGAAAGGGTGATGATCATGATAGCCAGGTATATAAGCCGCAATTTGGGGGTAAGGAGTTATTTGTGTTGACCCGGTCGTGCTTTCGGACTGCTTTTTGAGCAAGCCCTACTATGAGCCGGGGTCCGTCTCCCGGGGTATAAAAATATGGTTAAGGCTTTTGCGGTTTTAACGGGACGGCAGGTACTGTTACCTGAAAAATTTAACCTGATAAGGAAGGTTGAAACTATGAAGATAAGCATCTTGAGACCGTTACTTTTGACGCTTGTAGCAGTAGCCGGTATCACGGGCTGCTCCCGTTCCAACAAGGCCCCGGCCAATGGCGGGTCTGCCGCGGCATCCGTGTCAGCGGTATCCGCCGCAGAGAGTCCTTTTGTAATCCGGGTTGGTGTGGACAGCCATCCGTTTTCTTTTCAGTTTCGGGTAGCGAAGCAGGCCGGCCTCTTTGACCAATATAATATCAACGCTGATATTTCTACCTTTTCCTACGGGATCGATACTATCAATGCGGCTATTCTGGGGGAAACCGATTCAGCGGAAGCTATGGACTTCGCCGTCGCTTCTCGCTTTTCCGAGAGCAATAAACTCCGGGTTTTGGCCGCCATCACTACGGCAAATCCCGACGGAAGCCATCTCTATGTGCGGAATAATGATATAAGGTCCCCGGTGGATTTTGTGGGAAAAAAGATCGGGGTACAGAAAGCTACCGCCAATGAGTATACCTGGGCCAGGTTTTTTGAAAAACATGGTGTTGATAAAAATAAGGTGAACTATGTCTACCTGAGTTCCAATGCTGAACTTATGGCGGCGTATCAGGCGAATGAAATAGACGCCTTTTGGGTAAGCGCGGATCTGGAAAAAGCGGTTAATGAGATTCCTGCCAGCAGAAACCTGGGAAATCTTGATCTTACCGGTTATCTTCAGCGGGGTTTCCTTCTTTTGGACGCTGATATTATTGCCCGAAATCCCGCAGGGGTGGAACGCTTCCTTAAAGCCCTTGATGACGCGACAACGTTTATAAAGGAGCATCCCGAAGAAACCGCACAGATCGCCTATGATGATCTCAAACTGCCCGTCGATGCGGCCTTAAAGGGTATCCTGGCCCAAAACTACGAGCTCCGGCTTTCTCAGGAAGATTTAGACCAGATTACCAGCGTGGCAAACTGGTCGATTGACAACGGCTTAATCAAAAACCGGTACAACATCAGGGATTTTGTGGATCTAACGCCGTTACGTAATGCCCTGCCGGAACGGGTTACGGTAACTAATTAAGGACCCGGATGGCGTAAGCCATGAGCATAACATGCAGGGCATTTTATGCTCATGCGGGTCCTAACCGTGAGGGAAAA
>JAISPY010000280.1 GCA_031274565.1 Treponema sp. | reverse complement strand
AAAAGTTTGAACATTACAAGGACAGCGGTACGGTTTTTAATTTGAAAGACCATCTTTGGACGTTGTATCTCCATGAAAAAGGTTTGTTTACCATTCCCGATAATTTAGACGATGATGTTATTTATGACGGTTGTAACTGCGGTATTTCCCATTTGACGATACTCCCCAAAGGTGATATATATGCCTGCCGCCGTATGGATAGCGTTATTGGTAACGTGTTTACCGATAGATGCTCCGAGGTTTTTTTGAGTGAGCAGATGGACAAATACCGCAATTTTGGAGCGTTTGAGAAATGTTCAAAATGTGAGCTTATCCGGTTTTGCCGGGGCTGTCCCGCTGTAGCGTATGGCTATACCCGTAACGCCTACAGCGCCGACCCGCAATGTTGGAAAGAAGTTGTCTAATAGGAGAAAAAAATGAATGAAACAATTAACTGTATCATGACACGGCGGAGTATTCGTAAATACCAGCCGCGGCAAATTACGGATGATGAATTAAACGTCATTTTGCAAGCCGGACTCTACGCGCCCAACGCTGGCAGCAGGCAATCGGCTGTCATTATTGCCTGTCAAAAAAAAACAATCAATATTGAATTGGGAAAAATCAATCACGCCGCTTTTCATGGTAGGATGTCTACCGCCACGGCCTATATTTCCAAAGAACAGCCGAGTATTGCCGATGACGCAACTATTAAGGACGGATTTTACGGAGCGCCGACCGTATTAACACTATTTGCACCAAAAGATTTTCTGTATTCTACTGCCGATTGTTGTGTAGCCGCAGAAAGTATTATGTTGGCGGCTCATTCCCTGGGGATAGGTTCATGTATGGTCATGCGAGCAAAAGATACCTTTTCAAGCGCGTTGGGGCAAAAACTGCAAAAAGAATGGGGTATTGACGAAAGCTATGAGGCAAAAGTACATATTGCCCTGGGATACCCCGCAGGGGAAGTAACGTATGTAAAGGCCCGCAAAGAAAACCGCATAAAGGTAGTGCGGTAACTATGCAAACCGGTTATCCGCTAAAAATTCATGGGAAGAAGAACAAACATGAATAATATGCACATGGACAATTTTTTCAACACTAATGTAACTAATCTGGAACCTCCCGCAAGTTGGGGGGAAGTCCGCACACTTCAGGGACTACAGCCCGCGACTTCACGGCTAAAACCCGTAAATCAGGGGCTAAAGCCCGCAAATATATATGGAGGTAACTATGAGTACCGATTGGTATCCCCCGTTCACGGGACGAACCGATTCACCTGGCCGATACGTGGCTGAGCGTGTTCCAGACCAAGACAACAGCCTAGAATATCCCCCTACCAACGTTACCAGCCTTACCACTGCCCTTACTCACTAAGCCGCTATCATAAAGAAAAAAAACGCCGTTTAAGGTTCCGTAAGCCTTTTCGGGCGGACTCTAAGGCGGTAAAAAAACGGGTTGCCAGGGGCCGGTAGGTATAATCCCAGCTTCCGGGGCGGTGCCTAATACGGCCCCCAAAGCCGGTCTTGAACCGGTACAGTCCTGCCATGGGATGCGCCGGATCCTCCCGCGGGGGGATACCGAAGAAGTCGTATTCCCGACAGCCCAGGGTCTTGGCGTCCCGCATGGCCTGCCATTGCAGGGCATAGGTCGCCATGAGGTTCCGCTTATGATCCGACGACGCCCCGTACAGATACACCCCGCTCTTCCCCCGGAACAGTACCACCACGGCGGCGATCAGATCCCCGGTATGCTCCGCCAGGTAGAGCCGGAGATCCATGCCCCTCCGGTCCTGCCCTTCTTGGGCATAGTCCCGGTAATGGCTAAAGAGGGTCCGATAATAATCGCTCCCGTGGATGGCAATACCGTCCCGTTTTGCCGTCTCTTGCAGAAGCTCATAAAACCTGCCCAGTTCCGCTTCCCCGGCCTGCCGCACCTGGACCCCCTTTCGTTGAGCAAGGTGTATGTTATACCGCCATTTAGGCTTCATCCCTTGGAGGATGGCTTCTTCCGCAGCGGAAAGATCCACCGTTACCGTATCCGCAGGCTGTATATCCGCTCCGGCAGGTGAAAAGGGCGGATAGATTTCAGGCGGGGCAGTCTCCGGGCCTTCGGTATACCACGGGGGATCAAAGCGGATAAAGGCCGTATCCTCCGGCAGAAAGGAGCGCAAGGCCCCGGCAAGCTCCCGGAGGGCTTGATTACGCGCCTCATCCTCTGGAGGAAACGCTTCCGGTAGTTCCGGTCCCCAAGGCACATAGGCAAAGGAAAAATGTGGGGCTAACCGCCGCCGGATTAAGAGCAGGGGCAACGTCCCCCCTTCCCCCCAATCCGCGAGAAAGGACCGGGCATTCCAGCCGAACCGCGCCTTGAAACTACCCCAAAACCCTGACTGCAAAAAGGAATCCGCTTCATTACATTTGGCGAGATCCGTAGGCAGGATGCTTTTCAGGTACCGGCCCGGGAGAGCAGGGCCGTGGACGGCTTCTCGCTCCATACGTCCACGGAACGACACTAATGCACCTCACCGGAAACAAGCGCTTTTGTCCGCAGCGGAAGGTCTTCCAGGGTCAGCGCCTGGCCGCGGAATTCGACGATGTGGTTCTTGACCTTCAGGGGAATTGATGCAAAGCCGTCCAGGTCAATTTCCTTAGGCGGCGTTCCAGCGGCGTTCCCGGCAAGCCGTACCGCAGTACCGGTGGGAACCTCCCCCGCATCCAGTACTTCCACCTGCTCATGTCCTTCCGCATCCTTGGCCGAGGCTGCCAAGAGCATACCCCGGCTTTCCACGCCCCGGAGTTTCGCGGGTTTGAGGTTGTAGACCAGGATGATCCGCTTACCCAGCAGCTCCTCAGGGGTATAAAAGGGTACCAGCCCGGAAACAATGACCCGCTCTTCCCCGGCTATTTCCAGGGTTTCGATGTAGAGCTTGTCCGCCTTGGGATGCCGCTCGATCTTGGTGATTTGGGCAACCCGCAGGTCCAGAGTTTGGGCAAAATCAGGAGCCGCGGTTGCAGCGGGCGGAGCCGCCTGCTGTTCCGCCCGGTCCCGCTGGCTTCCGGCATACCGTTCCCGCAAGGTCTCCACCAGATCATCTTCCAAGCGGGAAAAGAGCACCTCGCTTTTCACGACCCTGAAAAGCCCTTCCGTCCTGCCCAGGGTCTCCCAGGAAAGTTTTTCCTTGTTTTCCTCAGTTTCCTTATTTTCCTGAGTCCCTTCAAAGGAAAGGCCAAAAAAGGACGCGATCCGTTCCGCGGAGGTGGGGAGGTAGGGTTCGATCAGCACCGCTATATCCCGCACCGCATAACAGAGGTCCCGGATAAGCGCCGCGGCAGCCTGCGGGTCCTCTTTGCGCTTCCGCCAGGGCTCGCCGTCCTGAAAGGTCTTGTTGGCAAAGGACGCCAGCTCAAAGATCTGCCTGAAGGCATCCCGCAGTTCCGCCCGCTCCAGTTTTTCGGTAATATCCTGCTCGTACTGCTGCAGGGTTTCCCAGAAACGGGGATTCCCGGCCCCGCTCGGCACCTTCCCATCATAATAGCGGCTCACAAAGGACAGGGTTCGGTTCACGAGGTTCCCCAAATTACCGATGAGTTCACCGTTTACCTTCTCCTGAAAGTCCTTCCAGTTGAAGAGGGCGTCCGCCTTTTCAGGCCGGTTATAGAAGATAGCAAAGCGCCACACATCCGGGGCAATACCGGTTTCCATCACATCCGTACCGAACACCCCTACGCCCTGGGACTTGGAGAATTTCCCGCTTTCGTAGTTGAGGTACTCGGTGCTGGACATGCGGTGCAGCATGGTCCACCGCTCCCCGCGCTCCGGGGGACCTCCGGCCCCCAGCAGACTTGAAGGGAAGATCACCGTATGGAAGGGGATATTGTCCTTACCGATGAACTGATAGAGTTCCACTTCATCGGGGTTTTTCCACCAGGAGTCCACAAAACCTCGCCAATCAGCGGTGGTTTCCTGCCCCAAGTTTCCGGTGATGGAAATATACCCGATGGGCGCGTCGAACCAGACATAGAAGACCTTGTGCTCATAACCTGGTTTAGGCACGGGAATCCCCCATTGGAGGTCCCGGGTGATGGCCCGTTCCCGCAGGCCGTCCCGAATCCACGCATGGGTCATTTGCACCGCGTTATGCGCCCAAAAGCCCTCTACGGTTTTAATCCACTCCTCCAACCGGGGTTTGATCCGGGGGAGGTCGATATAGAGGTGTTTCGTGGACTGCAGGGCAGGGGTAGCGCCGCAGCGCGCACACCGAGGTTCTTGCAGTTCCGTAGGATCCAGGAGTTTGCCACATGCCTCGCATTGATCCCCCCGTGCGCCGGTATACCCGCAGTAGGGACAGATCCCCTGGACATACCGGTCTGCGAGGAAACGGTCGCAGGGGCCGCAGTGAAGCTGCTCGATGGTATGCTCCTGGATGAAGCCCTGGGCGTCGAGTTTTTTGAAGATATCCTGCACAATTTCGGTCTGAATGGGGGTGGAGGTCCTCCCGAATTTATCAAAGCTGATGGTAAACCACCGGTAAATAGCCGCGTGCATGGCGTGATACCGGTCACAGAGCGCCTGGGGGCTAACCCCCTCTTCTGCGGCCCGGTTTTCAGTGGCAGTACCGTATTCATCGGTGCCGCATATATAGAGGGTCTCGTAACCTCTGAGCCGGCAAAACCGGGCAAAGGCATCCGCAGATAGGACCTGGATCAGATTCCCCAAGTGGGGCACGTTATTGACATAGGGGAGCGCGGAGGTGATTAATCTTCGTTTCATAAGTTCCCACTATAGTAGAAGCGTGAATAAATGACAAGTCGTCCCGAACCAGAAGTCAGGGCGAGCGCAGGTGCTTTCCGAATAACACCGGGTGGAGGAAATCCACGTCTATGCCACGAAGCCAGGAGGCGTAAACGGGGTTTGTACGGGGGAACATTACGGTTTTTTATGTCGTCCAATTCCCCTAAAATTGTGCTTGACCAGCGGTCCAAACAGATTTATGCTAACCCCAGGTTTTGATTGTGGGTAATCCCGAAGAGAACATCCCGCGCATCACGATTGGGGAGGACGATCGATTACCGTTACGGTATTTCCCGATAAGGAACCAGAACTGGCATATACCAAAATCAGAGATGATGATACTGATGAGAGTCTACTATGGTTTTGAAAAACTATTGACCATATCTATGAGTACCTTGCAACTAAAAATGGAAATCCTGCGATAGAACAACGGCCCAAATCCAAAACAGTACGGTATAATAAACAATACCATTATCCTGAATTGTATAAAGAACATACAATTCAACTCCCTTACAGTGAGACAGATCCGCTTTCGGTTTTGATAGGCAACTACGGATTTGAATTTGAAATAACCGACTTTGAAGTCCTGAACGAATAAACGAACCGGGTAAACCCCAGGTCTTGCCAGGGGACTATAAGCGTCTGTCCTATGTTGTCAGTAAACCCAATTCGGATACTTACTTTGTCCTTGGATCGGGGATAAGGGTTTGTGGGTTTTTAAAATCTGAAACGGCGGCACTCAAACCGGAGCATATAATCATCGGTTATGGGACGGTCATGGTTATCCCGTTGCGTGGTGTGAACACGCCCAGGAGCCGGTGGGAGTTTGCGCTATGTGCATAAGGGAGCTACTCCTCCCCAGGGGTAAAACCGCCCTATACCAAGGTATCCTGGGTATGGTATACTTTTTAAAAAGCAGGCAGGAACGTATGACCGGTCAAACCTTCATCCAAGCAATAAACCGCTACGTCGCTGAAATCAACGGCATCTACCGTTCCGGTACAGGCACG
>JAISPY010000254.1 GCA_031274565.1 Treponema sp. | reverse complement strand
CGGCGCGCGCTATCTCCTAGTAACCCTATCGGGGGGGGGTAAAGTTAGAGAATTAGAACAATAACATACGGACAGCATTATAGCGTAAATCGCGGCCCGTGGGATATGGGGCAAGATGTTAGTTGATATGAACTTTTCGCCGTCCATGGTATCATCCTTATGTATACTTGTACTTTTATAATACCATACCGGTTCTTGAAAAAAAATACAAGTCTCCCCATGATGGACCCCAGGGCCAGCGCATATAAAAATTTTTGTCCAGGAATTACACGGATTAAGAACGGTGGCTATTCCATAATTCGCGTTAATTCGCGTCATTCGCGGACTCTTTTGTTTATATGCGCCGGCCCTGCACACGTTACCGGGCAACCGCAGGTACTTTTCGAATAAAACCCCATGCTGACCAGGGGTATCACCATAGCTTCCCTCCCACCGGCACTATCGCCTTCATGGGATCTTAAAAAATAACTGCGGTTGCCCTGGAAATCGATAACTACCGCTTGACAAAGCATAGGGTACTGGTATAAGTTAGTTCCAGCTAATATATGTTAGCTCGAACTAATAGGTTAGATGAGGATGGTATGTGCTCAACGCAAGAACAGAACAAGAAAACCGGTGAACCCCCACAGGGGCTTATCGTCTATTCCAGCAAGACCGGAAATACCCGGAACCTCGCCGAAGCTATACACCGAGGGTTTGCTGAAGCGGGGATAAGCGCCCAGCTTGCCCCGGTGGAGGAAAACCCTGATCCCCTGGGGGCTGCCTGGATACTCCTGGGCTTTTGGGCTGACCGGGGAAGGGGGGATGCGAAGGCATTGGACTACCTGAAGGGCCTCTCGGGGTTTCGGCTCGGCCTTTTCGGAACCCTGGGAGCCTATCCTGATTCGGCCCATGCCAAGGGGCTTGCGCAAACCATGCAAGCCCTGGTAGCTGAAAAAAATACGCCCCTGGGCTGCTTCCTTTGCCAAGGAAAGATCGATCCCGCCTTAACCGAGCGGTTTAAGAGCCTGCCTGCGGATCATCCCCACGGTATGAACGAGGAGCGGATGCAGCGCCATCGGGAGGCGGCAAAACACCCGGACGATGCAGATCGAGCAGCCGCAATCGCCGCATGTACGGCAATGATTGCCGCTTCTTCGGGAGCAGGCGGAGCAGGGTGAAAATCCGTAAAACCGCAACCCTCATCGTTGCCGTGTCGGCTTTGCTGCTCGTCCTCGTGTTCTGGGGGCTTTTCTCCGGCAGCGTACCTATTTCACTTACCGCCATGGGGCATATCCTCACGGGGGTGGACCGGGACAGCGTTGCCGCGAAAATCATCATCGATCTGCGGCTCCCCCGGATGGTGATGGCGATTCTGGTGGGTATGATGCTTGCCTCAGGGGGTACCATTTCCCAGGCGGTATTCCGCAATCCCCTGGCAGACCCCTACATCATCGGCATCAGTTCCGGCGCGGCAGCCGGCGCGTCTTTAGCCTTTATCCTGAAACTGCCGGATATTTTTTACGGGGTTTTTGCCTTCATGGTTTCCGTGGGAACCGCGTTCCTTATTTTCCGGCTTTCCGGGAACCAGGGCAAACGGGATACCGCCGCGCTCCTCATCGTGGGGGTGGCCATATCCGCGTTCCTGGGAGCGGTTACTTCTTTTCTTATGTACCTAGCCGGACAGGATGCCTACCGGGTTATGATTTGGACCATGGGCTATCTGGGTTCCGCTTCATGGCTGCGGGTCGGCCTCCTCCTCGTACCCTTGGCGCTGGCCTTGCTGTACTTCCTGTACTACCGCCAGGATGTGGACGCGCTGCTCTTGGGGGATGAGGAGGCCCATTCATTGGGGATTCGGGTGGGTTCCTTGAAACGGCAGCTCCTCATGGTAGTGAGTCTCATCGCGGCTTTTTCCACCGCCTTTACCGGTATGATAGGGTTTGTGGGACTCATCGTACCCCACGGGGTGCGGCTTTGTATCGGGAACAGTCATGGCCGCCTGCTCCCCGTGGCCGCGTATACCGGCGGGGTGTTTCTCTTGCTGGCCGATACCCTCGCCCGTAACCTGATAGCGCCCGTGGAGATACCTATCGGGGTGGTTACCGCCTTTTTCGGCGCACCCTTTTTTCTGTTCCTCGCGGTCCGGCGGGAACCAGGAGCTGCGGTATGACCGTGGATGTACAGAACCTGAGTTTCGCCTACCGGGAAGAGCGGGTGCTCGATGGCCTATCCCTCTCGCTCTATCCGGGAGAATTCCTGGGGTTCCTGGGGCCCAATGGATCGGGAAAATCGACGTTCCTCAAAAACCTCTTGGGCTTTCTGGCGCCTTCGGGGGGCAGGATACTGTTTTCCGGTTCCCTGCCAAGCCCGCTGGAACGTGCCCGCAGGCTCGCCCTGGTACCCCAAGGTTCCGCGCTCCGATCCGCGCTTTCGGTGCAGGAGGTGCTGCTGATGGGCCGGCTTCCCCACCTGCGGGATCGCTGGGCCGGTTACGGAAAAGCGGACCGCGATCAAGTGGATGAAGCGCTCCAGGTCCTCGGCATTACCCATCTTGCCGGGCGGAACGTGCTGAGCCTCTCCGGAGGAGAACTGCAAAAGGTTATTATTGGCCGCTGCCTGGTGCAGGAAGGGGACATCCTGCTGCTGGACGAAGCCACTTCAGGGCTGGACCTGAATCACACCATAGAGATCATGGAGCTGATGCAGAAAAAAGCACGGGAGGAAGGGAAAACCATTGTGGCGGTGCTGCATGATTTGAACTTGGCCTCCCAGTACTGCGACCGGATCGTCTTGCTCAAAGACGGCCGCCTCTGTTACCAGGGTATTCCCGGGGAGATCCTCACCGAGGAAGTGATAGCGGATATTTACGGGATTCGGGCCCTGGTCCAAGCTGACGGGCACGGACGGCCCATAATCCTTCCCCGTCGTAGGGACCGGGAATAGGGGAAACAGGACTTTCGTAGGAGACCTAAGGAGATGTGGAAAAATGTTTGCTGAAAGATACCGTTCCCACCATGATGCGGAACGGCGCTTACACGAGGCGCTGGGTAGGGGGAACAAGGCGGCTGCGCCGGTACCCTGGTCACAGGTGGAAAAAGCGCTGGGGGAAAAACCCCGGGGCAAGAGCCGGGCGGTCTATATCCATGTACCCCACTGCGATAGGATATGCGCGTTTTGCAACCTCAACCGGAAGGAACGCAAGGACGCGGACCTCGCAGCCTACACCGAGTATCTTATCGCGGAAATAGCGGCCTATGGGGCATACCCCTATATCCGGGAACAGGCCTTTGATGCGGTGTACTTTGGCGGGGGGACGCCAACCGTGCTGGACACAGAACCGTTGACGCGCATCCTCCGGGCTCTGCGGGACGAACTGCCCCTGAAAGAGGATTGTGAGATAACTCTGGAATCAACCCAGCACAATCTGAGCATTGAAAAAGCCCTGGCCTTACAGGAGGCAGGGGTAAACCGTTTGAGCATCGGGATTCAGACCTTTGCTCCGGAGGGACGGAAACTTTTTAACCGAACCTACGATGCGGAACGATCCCGTGCGGCTTTGCAGGCCCTCCGGGAGCATTTCCGTGGGACCCTGGGCATTGATATTATCTACAGTTATCCTGGGCAAAGCCTTGAAGCACTTGGTGATGACGCGGATACCGCCGCCGCCATGAAGGTGGACAGCGTGAGTTTTTATTCCCTTATGATTCAGGAAGGTTCGGCTCTGGGCAGGGGGATGCCGCGTCGGGAAGGGGAGAACGAAACCCCGGGGACTTCTTTTACGCGTACCATCGAATGGGATAAGGAGCGGCACCATCTTTTCTATAGCCGCCTGAGGGAAGCGGGCTTTACCCTGCTAGAGCTTTCCAAGCTGGCCCGGCCCGGGAAAGACCGCTACCAGTACATCCATACCCTCTACGAAAATGGCGACCTCCTCCCCATAGGCTCAGGGGCAGGGGGAAAAATCGCGGGCTTCCCGGTGTTTTCCCTGGCACCGGGACGGCGTTTCGTGTCTCCTCCCCAGGAGCGGTACGAGCGGTACTATACCGTCCTGGGATACCTGCAATTTGGCCTGTATGAGCCTGAGCGGATAGCGGCGGCTTTGGGTAAACCCGCGGAATGGGCTGCACCGGCGCTTGGGGAAAAGCTGCGGTTTTTTGCGGACGCGGGATTGCTGGAGCAGCGGACGGAAGGTTCAGGGTATCGCTTAAGCGCGGACGGGGTATTTTGGGGAAACAACCTAGCGGTGGAGATCCTTAAAGCAGCCATAGCCGCGGAACAAGGAAGGGAGGAATAGGTGAACAGGAAGTATGGTCTTAGGATGCTGGCCATAGCGGTAGTGGTACTGCTTATGGGCTGTAAAAACGACAAACCAGCGTCCGTCCGGAGTGTCGGCAAGGACGCCGCCGATGCAGCGGTGAATCCCTCCTGGAACGTGAGTACCCAAGGGGGAAGGGAATTCCTCTCCGACCGGGAAGGCAATACGGTCGCGCTGGACCGGCAGTATACCCGGATCATCGTGATTTCTCCGGGCGCGGTGGAGACCCTGTATTTGATAGGCGCGGAGGAATCCATTGCGGCGATTACCTCAGGGAGGGATCCGGTCTGGCCGGAGGATAAAACCGCATCGCTCCCTACTATCGGAAATACCGCGCGGCCTAATCTGGAAATGGCCGTCTCTTTTGAGCCGGATCTCATTATCGGGAACAGCATGACCGCCGGGTTCATCGAGGATTTGGCCCGCCGAGGCTATACCGTCATCATCCACGGCGCGGAGTCTCTGGAGGATATTTTTTCAAGCGCCCTGCTCTTGGGGCGGCTTACCGGCAGAGACGCGGAAGCGGCATCGCTGGTTGCGGAAAAGCGGGAACGCCTTGAAGGGCTTAAGGCGGGGCTGCGGCAAAACCCCCTGGGCCTTAAAGGGGCGTTCCTCTACTCCGCAAGCCCGATCATGGCCTTTACCGGCGATTCCCTGGCAGGAGCAGTGTTGACGGTTTTAGGAGTCGAAAACATTGCCGCAGGGCTCAGCGCTGCCCAGCCCATACTGCAGCCCGAATACCTCTTGGCGCAAAACCCGGATTTTCTTTTCGGCGCTATGGCGATCACCAGGGCGGAAGACATTCTGGCCGCGGATTCGGTGATTGCCCAAACCAGAGCGGGAAGGGAAATGAACATCCGCATCGTAGCTTCCTCGTTATTTCTCAGGCCCTCTCCCCGAATCGTGGAGGGTATTTTGGAACTGTACGGGATAGTACAAGGGTATGCGCCACCCCATGCAGGGGCCGAACAGTAGTATCGGTACTATGAACAACCATGAAAAGATATGAAAAGATATGAAAAGATATGAAAAATAGCGCTGCCTTTTTAGCTTTTATGAACTCCGGCGGGCCGGTCAACTGGATAATCGCGGGACTGTATGTGCTGGTCCTCGTGATTTTTTCAGAACGGGTGATCTATTTTTTCCATACCCGCTACCAGCGGGATCTGGTGTATAAAAACCTCCGGGACCATTGCCGCCTGGATGGGGATGGCTTTTCCTGGCCTCCCCGTTACGGGAGGACCCAGCCCGTACAGATGGCCCTGTGCTTCATTAAGAACGCCCATGAACCTGCGCCGGTCTTAGCGGAGATTCTGGATAGGGAGGCGGCCTTAATCAAAACCGCTCTGGAACAGGGTCAGGGAGGGCTTTCGTTTGTGGGCCATGTGGCGCCGCTGTTTGGCTTACTGGGAACGATTACGGGCCTGATGAACGCTTTCAGGCAGATTGCGGCGCGCGGGGCAGGGGTGGACATGGCGTTCCTTTCCGGCGGGATTTGGGAAGCTATGATCACCACCGCCACCGGGCTGGTTACCGCCATTTGCGCGGTAAGCTGCGGTAAATGGTTTGAACATATCTCCGCTGCCCGTTTGCAGGATATGGCGTTCACGGTTTCTATTTTAACGGAGCAATACCAGAAGGCGGGCCTTATACCGCCGGCCTCGGGGAACCGGGAAGCGCAAAAGGAGGGCCTCCCATGAAGTCTTTCTGCGGAGAAAAGCCCCGGCAGACGGAGATACCTATCACGTCCCTCATTGATGTGATATTCATGCTGGTTATCTTTTTTATGATAGGTTCTACCTTTGAAAAGCCTGCGCTGGCCATTTCCCTGCCCACGGCTTCTTCCGGGGAATACCGGGAACAAGCGCTTATCACGGTTGCGGTGGATGCAGCAGGGGTCATGTATCTTGAAGGGGAAAAAATCGCTGCGGAGCGCCTGAGCAGGGCGCTGATGGGGTATACGGCGGAAAATCCCGAGCTGCAGGTCGCCCTCGACTGTGACGGAGGGCTTTTATTTCAACAGGTAGCTGATGTGATGGATATGCTTAAAACCGCGGGGGTACAGCATGTGGCAATACGCCATGATGTCCGGCGCTGATGCTGGTTACGCAGACCGGCGGCGGAATCTTTTGCCCCGGCTGGGATGTTTTGCCCTGCTCGTTGCGTTCCATGCCATAGGTTTATGGGTAGGGGATTTTTCTTACGAGCCGGCGCCGGTTCCTGAGACCAGAACCCTGTCCTTTACCTTTGACAGCGCTTCCCTGGGGGTTTTTACGGAACCCGATGCGCCAAGGGAATTGCTTGAAGAACCGGTACGTGAGCCAGTTTTGGCAGCCGCAGCCGTGCATGAACCGGCAGCAACGCTGCCGATTCCAGAACCGGTTATACCCCAGGCGGAACTGCCGGCGTCAGAACTGCCGCCGGCAATTCTGACGCAACCCGCGGAAACAGGAGAACCCGCAGCACTGGGAGCAGCAGTGGAACCAGTTCCGCAGACCGGGGAGCTAGGCCTTTCCGGGACGGAGGATACTGCCGCGGTTCTTCCCAGCGGGACCATAGGGCAGCCTGAGTCTACCGGGATCACGCAGGGGGATGCCCCGGTCCCGGTTTCCACGGGCAGCGGCAGGCAGGGTTCCGCTATGACCGATGCGGAATACCTGGCCTTGATCATGCGGCGCTTGGAAGAAAAAAAGGTATATCCCCTGTCGGTACGGAAACGGGGCATCGAGGGAGATATTACGGTGGATTTTGTCATACGGCCTGATGGAACCGTATCCGGGCTGACCCTTGCCGACCCTTCAGGGCACCGTTTTTTAGCCCAGGCTGCCTTTGAAACGGTCCGTTCTGCCAGTCCGCTTCCGGTGATGGAAGACCGGAAAACGGATTATACCGTACGCATAGCTATTCGCTATAGATTAAACCCATAAGGAGAAGGAGTAAGATGATGAAAATTGATGGTGGTGTTCTTTTGGTGTTTTTGTTAGTTCCAGCTATCTTTATGAGCGCCCAGGAAACACCGGTTCTGGTGGTAACCGGCGCCAAGGTAGCGCAGGACATCGAAGAAACCGTGGAAGCCGTGGAAGTAGTTACCAAGGAAGCCATAGAAGCGATGGGCGCTAAAACCGTTGCGGAGGTCATGGAGAACATACCAGGGGTGGTTATCTTTGATCATCCCCAAGCCACGGTGATGATGCAGGGCTTTGAAGGGGCGTACGTCAAGGTGCTCATCGACGGCATTGAGATTAGCGGCGATGTCGGCGGCGCTACCCCGGTGAGTATGCTTCCGGTGTCTGACATTGAGCGGATAGAAATCATTCGAGGGGCTTCGTCGGTTCTCTACGGCTCCGACGCCATGGGCGGGGTCATCAACATCATCACCAAGAAGCCTGAGCCGGGAAAGTTCTCCGCGCAGATCCGGCAGGAATTTGCCTCAAACCTCCGCTATTACGGGGAAGGGTATCTGGGGTATCGTAACAAACTATTCGGCCTTTCCCTGGGCGGTTCCTTTGATAGCGACGATGGGAAGATTGTGCAGCAGCGGAACAGTCGCAGACAAATGATTGACCTCTATGAGGTCGCGGCGGCCCGGTTAGGTTCACTCCGGGGGAATGCCGCATGGTATCATCCGGGAGGGGAACTGGAAGTATACGGAAGCTGGATGCATTCGCTTATTCAGGTCAGCGCGGATATAGAGAACGGTTATGATTTTATCAACCATAAAATTGAAGGGGGGATCAAGGAAGCGTATCATCTTTCGGACTTTGCCCTGGTGGACGGGTTTTTCAGTTTCCGGCAGCTTGATTATCATGCGGACCGGAACAACTATAGCCACCATACCAGTTCCGCCTATGCGGATAGTCTGTTCCGGGATATAGAAGGGGAAGTCCGTTTTTCCTGGGAACCGGCTATTTCCCATGCCCTGCTTTTTGGTATTAACGCTCAACGAGAGGCCTTGGAAAGTGATTCTTTTGCGGCTGAAAAATCAATCATCATGGCAAGCGTCTTTGTGCAGGACACCTGGAACATAGGCGGCGCGGATAGGCTCCGTGTGGTGCCTGGACTGCGTTTTGATTACCGTCCTCCCAATGACTCCGGCGAAGAGCATATTTACAAACTAAGCCCAAAACTCAGTTTCCGGTATGATCCGACGGAAGAATTGATCCTGCGCTTTTCCTATGGCATGGGATTTAAGACGCCGAGCTTAAAACAGAACTACTGGTTCTTTTTTCATCCGGCACCCTACAATTTTCTTATCACCGGCAATCCCAACCTCAAACCGGAAACATCCCATGGGTTTAACCTGTCGGCGGATTATTCGGTTACCAAACAATTCACCGTTACTGCCGCTTCTTATTTTAATTATATCTTCGACTTGATTGATACCATCGTGGTGGATGAAAATCCCGGCGCGGCATTAAATCAAAACGGAGAACCGCAGAACTACCTGTATATCTATCAATACCGGAATGTGGGCAGAGCCATAACCGCGGGAGGCGATCTTTCGCTGCGGTTTAACAGCAGCCGTTTTAAGGCAGCGCTCAGCTACAACTATACCTTGGCAAAGGAATATGACGAAGCACAGGAAACCTATATCGATCTGGCGTCTCGGGTGCCTCATCAGGTAAGCGCCAATGGGTCATACACTATCCCGGTCATTGAAACCACCGCTCAGGTACGGGCAAACTGGAATTCCCCCCAACTGATAAGTTATGCGGATAAAACCTACACCCCGGATTATCTCATGCTTACGGTACGGATAGCAAAAACCTTTTTCAACGAAAAACTTGAAGTATATGGAGGTATACAAAATGTACTCGATAATATCCACTTTATTAAAAGTACGGAGGACCAGAATCAGGCGGATTATTATGGTCTGCGGGACGGGATCATCTTTAATATCGGGGTAAATTTCAAATGGTAAATTGCCGCCCTAGGCGGTAATAATAAAAAACGGCGGAACCGCGTTTCTGAAAACCGGCATTGGAAGCGCGGGCCGTCGGAGAAACACAAGGAGCTACTATGATTTTTTCTAAACCCAGGATGTTCTTGAACATTCTGCTGTTAGGGGCAGTATCGTTGACCGTACTGTTGGGGTCTTGCGACACCAGCGGTAATGATGACGATGATACCCAAACAAGCACAACGCCAGGACTGTACGAAAACGATCCGGCAGAAACAGAAATTGTCGAATTTGCGGAAGATGCGGATTATCTTGAGGCTACCATTAATGTGGATTACAATGGAGCCAATAACGCGGTTTTCTTTGATTTTTCCACCGGGACAAAAACCGTGGTGCCCCATGATTTCTTTGATATTGCCATTGATGGTAGTGGTACTATCATTGCCAACAGCGGCAGTTTCGGTTCCGGCGTTCAGGTGTACAAAACCGAAGAGACCGACCTTACCAAGGATTTCAGCAGCGAACAGGACAAGGTTATTGAATATACCTTCAAGGAAACCCTGCACCCGGATAGACTGTTCGGCTATCAAACCGCGCAGAATCCGCTGGGCGAGTTGGGCATGACGACATCAGAGGTGTGCTTGGTAAAAGTCAAGCACAAAAGCACCGATGCGGACGCATATTTTAAAGTTACCTTTGGGATGAATATGCCGGGCGCAGGCGGCTATAGCGGACCGCCGCAATATGTAATGACGGTAGTCCCCGGACTGGGTGCAGGGGAGGCCAATAAAAAAGAACTCGCTTGTCCAATAACAGGCCTAACTGGAGCGACCGGCTATGGATGGCTCTATTTTAAGCTTGTGGGTGATGGCGCCCCTAAGGTCCTGAACACCGGAACAACATGGACCGGGGGCGGGACGGCGGTTCCCCTGGCGGCAAACTGGGATATACTGGGCACCAGAACCAATGAACTACAGGAAGACCCGGATAATCCGGGACAGATTGCCGAAGAAATGAAGGTGGCAAGCCGCTCGTCTATACTTCTCAACACCTATAAAAGCGTAAAAGCCGGGGTGGTAACGGAGAAATTGATAGACGAAGTACCGACTCCAAGTGCAGTCGAGTTACGTACTGCAGTCGATGCCATCGGCTATAGCTGGTATAGCATGGCGGGTATGCCGCCCGCCTTTTCAGTGGCATCGAATACCTATATCATAAAGACCGTAGAAGGCAGGTTCGCGAAATTCCAGCCCGAATCCTTTTATGGCCCTAATAACGAGTCGTTTGTTATGGATTTTGCCTATTCTTACGAAGAATAACGCAGTCATCAGCCGGTGATGCGCGTAACCTACGGGGCGGTTGAAAAAGGTGAAAAGCATCTTGTTTTTTACCTTTCTTCAATCGCCCCGTAGCCGCTACGTTTGTAAGAACCTCAGCTTCTTCAAAAGAAGCCTGGGTACGCCGCTCCCTATACGCGAACGGCCCTTTTGCTTAGGTTAAGGAGGTATCTTGACCGTTTCAAAAATTTTGTTTGTCCTGGGGGGATTTTTGTTTCTCCTCCTGGGCATCATCGGCATCGCCCTTCCTGTTCTGCCGGCCACCCCGTTTTTCCTCGCCGCGTCCCTGTGTTTCCTGAAAGGCTCAGCCCGGGTTCATGCCTGGCTCATGGCCAAGCCTTTTTTCAGCAAGCGGATAGCGCGGCTGCGAAACGGCGCAGGGCTTACGAAAAAAGAAAAGCTCAGCATCTACGGCTTGGCGTTTGTCATGCTGCTTCCCCTCATTATCCTAAGCCCTTCCCCACACCTGCGGATCTTTCTCGTGGTTTTATTGCTGGTCAAGGCCCTGGTGTTTCTGCGGATGAAAACCGCGCCGGCCTCTGAAAAGCCCCTCCAGGATGATACGGGGAACCCTGTGGAATAACGCATCCCCGGAGCAGCGCTTCCGGGATAGACGATGAAATCCGCGCATTACTTGTAAGCGTAAGCCCGGCGGAGGCTGACCGGCTCTTGCGGAAGGCTCAGCAAGTGGAGGAAATCAAAGGGATACGCACGACCCGCGCGACGCCTGAAACAGACGAACGGCCGTTACAAGAAGTTATACGAAATAGCCCCTACAATTTATTTAGGAATCTTGAAAATATTATAAAAAAAGAGTTGACAAAAATTATTCTATAAAATAATATAAAATAAGAATTTCCCAATATAGTATGGGAAAAAATTGGAGGAATAACATGCCCAGACCTACAGACAAGAAAGAACTATTGAATCTTTCCGAGGTAAATTTTAATAAACTTTTGGATTTTATAAATGAACTCCCTGATGCTATTAAAAATAAAACATATCAAAATGATGAATTAAATGATCGGGATAAAACGGTTAGTGATGTAATATGTCATTTGCATGAATGGCATTTAATGATGGAGCATTGGTATAAAATTGGAATGTCAGGCAAAAAACCCGCGATACCGGCAGCAGATGTTACATGGCAAACATTGCCGGTATTGAACCATAGAATTTATGAAAAATATAAAGGGACTGAATTGAAGGATGCAATAAAATTATTTAAAAAAAGCCACAAAAAAATAATGGACATAATAGAAAAACATAATGATGATGAATTGTTTACCAAAAAGAAATATGAATGGACAGGAACAACATCACTAGGTTCATATTTGATTTCAGCAACATCAAGTCATTATGACTGGGGATTAAAAACAATAAAACCATTAAAGAAATTAATAAAATAATAAGTATTATAAAGTACGGGGCTACTTCGCATAACAGGTCTGTTTACGCTTCGCCGCCAGTAGGCGGCTCGGGCTACGGTTTTGCTAGGTCATTCCGCTACGCTTCATTCCCACGCAAAACCTCCGCCACATTTTGTCGGCCCTG
>JAISPY010000148.1 GCA_031274565.1 Treponema sp. | reverse complement strand
AAACAGCAAACAGCAAACAGCAAACAGCAAACAGCAAACAGCAAACAGCAAACAGCAAACAGCAAACAGCAAACAGCAAACGATACTATATCCTTTTACTATTTACTAATGTAATAACCTTAATCTTTCTATTAATAGTTGCTTTTCGTTATCAAGTACCACAAAAGGTATTAAATAAATTGGGTATTATGGATTTTCCTATTTCAAATATTTTTCCAGGATATAGTACGAAAAATATTGAATCTTTAACGTATGATCGGGATAAATTTGATATTGTAATGTTAGGAGATTCCATTACCAATTTAGTAAATTGGAATGAAATATTACATAATAAAGGTATTGCCAATTTGGGTATTGGAGGAGATTCTACTGAAGGTGTATTAAATAGACTGTCAGATGTATATTTATTGAATCCAAAAATGTGCTTTGTCATGATTGGAATAAATGATTTTCAAGGGAATAGATCAGTTGAAGACGTAATACAAAATTATCGAAAAATAGTTCAGGAAATAAAACAACATAATATAAAGGTAATAATTCAATCGGTATTGCATTTAGGAGAAAATTATTACATTAATCATATTGGAGGAAAAGATAAAAAAGACTGGAAAAAAATAAATGGAAAAGTCAAAAGACTCAATGAAGAATTAAAAATAATAGCAAAAGAATATGATGTTGAATTTATTGATATAAATGCAAGTTTATCAGCAAATAATATCCTAGAGACACCATATGGAGATGAAAGCGGATTACACCTAAGTTTATTAGGTCATCAAAAATGGGCGGAAATAATAAGATCAATGCTAATTGAATAAAGCAGGAAAAACAGCGCATAACCGGTCTGTTAACGCTTCGGGCCTAAAGGCCCTCGGGATTCCGTGTGGCTTCGGACACGAAGTATCCGCGGTCATTCCGCTGCGCACAGACCTTCGGTCTGAACATTCCCACGCCTCCTGCCCCAACAACAAGGTTGGTGAACCCACATTCCAGCCCCTTGCATACAGCCCGGAAAGATATACGAAAATAGCGTAAAATTCCGCTGACCCCTAGAACACTATTGTATACCTCATGTGTTATATTGTACTGTTATATAGAAACATTTTATGTGCTATGAACCATAAATAAAAGAAACCGCTCTTAAGGGAGGATCGTATGGATATGACCGAAGCACTATTGACCAAGATTAAGGCTTCCATGGCCCATGCTATGCAAGGGGAATTTTATAGGAACCATTTCCGAGGCATACACCCGGAAGCGATACAAAGCCGGGAAGATTTTGAAAAACTGCCCTTTACTGAAAAGGAAGACCTCCGGGAGGCCTATCCCCTCGGGCTTCTCGCGGTGCAGGAAGAGGCGATTGTTCGGATTCACTCCTCATCAGGTACCACCGGGACCCCGGTGATTATCCCCTATACCCAGCAGGATGTGGATGATTGGGCGGTGATGTTCGCCCGCTGTTATGAGACCGCCGGGGTTACGCGCCAGGACCGGGTACATATCACCCCGGGCTACGGACTGTGGACTGCGGGGATCGGGTTTCAACGAGGGGCGGAACTCTTGGGAGCCATGGCGATCCCTTTGGGGCCGGGGAACACGGACAAACAGATCAAGATGATGATAGATTTGCAGTCCACCGTACTCTGTGCCACTTCATCCTACGCTTTGCTCCTCGCGGAGGAGATTGAAAAGCGGGGGGTGCGGGAACAGATCGCCCTAAGGAAAAGTCTCATCGGTTCCGAGCGATGGGGCGAGAAGATGCGCTCCCGGATCGCCGCTGAACTGGGGGTGGAACTCTACGATATTTACGGCCTGACCGAGATATACGGTCCGGGCATTGGGATAAGCTGTAAACACGCCTGCGGAATGCATTTATGGACCGATTATCTCTATTACGAAATCATCGATCCCAAGACCGGCGAACCGCGCAGAAATGGGGAAATCGGAGAACTGGTGATAACCACCCTCCGCAAAGAGGGGGCGCCCCTCATCCGCTACCGGACCCACGACTTGACCCGGGAACTGTCCGGGGACTGTCCCTGCGGTCTGGACTTCCCCCGGATCGATACCTTGATTGGCCGTTCCGACGATATGGTAAAGGTGAAGGGGACCATTATCTATCCGAGCCGAGTGGATGAACTCTTGGCTACCATCAAAGATGTTTCCAGCGAGTACCAGATTATCATCGATCATTTAAACGGACGGGACATCCTGAATCTCCTCTTTGAAACGACCCTCCAGGACCGAGCAGCCCTCAAGTCCCTAGAAAAGACCGTGGAAACCGCATTCAAGGACCGGATAGGACTCACCCCTCACGCCAAGGCAGTGGGCATGGGGGAACTTCCTCGGAGCGAGAAGAAATCCACCCGGATCTTTGACAACCGGTATTGACCGGAATACATGATTGGGAGCACCGATGCTGAAGACGCTCCTTATGAAGCACTTGCCGGGATAAACGCTGAGCGCCATTTCGGGGGGCGTTGGGGCTTTTTTCTAGGGCCTCCCGTATTTGCGCTCTTTTTTTCTATAATGCGTTGCGTCTATCCTGACTGCCCGGTACCGCAGCAAGATACACGCCGTAGGTAAAGCGCGCCAAAACACCCCGGGATCACTTCAGAAAATCCGTATCTTTACTTTTTAGGGCAAAATGGATACACTGACTACGGTATGAACGCAGACTATTCAGCTCAAAATATACAGGTTTTAAAAGGTCTTGAGGCGGTACGAGTCCGGCCTGGTATGTATATCGGGACCACCGGCATCGACGGCCTCCATCATTTGGTATTTGAAGTGGTAGATAACTCCATCGACGAGGCCATGCAGGGCTTTTGCAGCGATATCCTGGTGGTGCTTGAGGGAAACGACATCGTCCGGGTGGAGGATAATGGCCGGGGTATCCCTGTGGATATACATCCGGAGGAACAGGTGAGCGCCCTGGAGTTGGTCATGACCCGGCTCCATGCAGGGGGGAAATTCGACAAGAATTCCTACCAAGTTTCAGGAGGGCTTCACGGCGTGGGCGTCTCGGTGGTGAACGCCCTTTCCCAGTGGTGCGAGGTTTTGGTCCATAGCAACGGCACCATCTACACCCAGCGGTACCAGATCGGCATCCCCGATGGTCCGGTCCATGAAGCAGGTTCAACCAGTCGGCAAGGTACGGTGGTCCGGTTCAAGGCGGACGCTTCGATCTTTGAGGTTACCACCTATAATTTCGATGCCCTCTCCAACCGGCTACGGGAACTGGCCTTCCTCAACAAGGGCCTTACCATCACCATCCGGGATGAACGGCTTTCCACGCCCAAGGCGCATATCTTCAAGTTTGATGGCGGGGTGAAGAGCTTCGTGGACTATCTGAACGAAAACAAGACCACGCTCTACCAAGAGCCTATTTTTATTGAAGGGAGCAGAGAGGATATTCAGATCGAATGTGCGATCCAGTACAACGACGGATTTAACGAGATCATGTATTCCTTTGTGAACGATATCAACACCCGTGAAGGGGGGACCCACCTGATGGGGTTCAAGTCCGCGCTCACCCGGACCCTGAACGAGTTCCTCAAAAAGTCAAAACAGGCCAAGAAGTTTGAGGAGAGTCTTTCCGGGGAGGATGTCCGGGAAGGGCTTACCGCAGTGCTGTCGGTGAAGGTCCCTAATCCCCAGTTTGAGGGCCAGACCAAGGCGAAACTGGGGAATTCGGAAGTAAAAAGCATCGTAGAATCCTTTGTAAACGAGCATTTGGAGCTGTATTTTGATCAGCACCCCGAGGTGATTGCCAATATTCTGGAAAAATCGGTCCTTGCAGCTAAGGCCCGCATCGCGGCCCGGCAGGCCCGGGATGCGACCCGGCGGAAGAACGCCATGGACAGCGCCGGGCTTCCGGGAAAATTGGCGGATTGCGCTGAGAAAGATCCGGCCAAATGTGAATTGTTTATCGTAGAAGGGGATTCCGCAGGGGGCTCCGCCAAAATGGGCCGGAACCGGCAGTACCAGGCCATCCTCTCCCTGTTCGGTAAGATGCTCAACGTGGAGAAAACCCGCATCGAAAAGGTCCTCACCAATGACAAGCTCCAGCCCATTATCGCCAGTATTGGCGGAGGCGCAGGGAATGCCTTCAATATCGCCAAGATCCGGTATTACAAGATCATTATCATGGCTGATGCGGACGTGGACGGTTCTCACATCCGGACCCTGCTCCTCACCTTCTTCTACCGGTACATGACGCCCCTCATCGAACATGGTCATGTATACCTGGCTATGCCGCCGCTGTACAAGATCAGCTATGAAAAAAAGACCTTTTATGCCTATGACGATCCGGAAAAAGATCGGCTCCTCGCGGAATCTGGTCGGGACCCGGAAAAGGTGGGAATCCAGCGCTACAAGGGCCTGGGGGAGATGAACCCGGACCAACTGTGGGTTACCACCATGAATCCAACCCAGCGGAACATCATGCAGGTCCATCTGGACGACGCAGTGGAGGCGGAACGGATCTTCTCTACACTTATGGGTGAGAACGTGGCCCCGCGCCGGCAATTTATCGAAGAAAACGCCTTGATGGTGAGCAATCTGGATGTATGATACCCGCACCGTTTCCCGGGGTAAACCCTTTGAATCTGACTCCTGTTCTATTGTATCCTGTTTTATTCAAGGCCCCTTGCAGGGGGTGAAAACCTATGGCTTTCATTAAAAATCTCTTTGACAAAAATTTTCTTGAATATGCCTCCTACGTCATCAAAGACCGGGCCATCCCGGACCTTGAAGACGGCCTGAAACCGGTTCAACGGCGGATTATGCATTCCCTTTTTGAGATGGATGACGGCAAGTTTCACAAAGTGGCCAACGTGGTAGGCCATTGCATGAAATACCACCCCCACGGGGACGGCTCTATTGGATCCGCCCTCGTGGTTCTGGCAAACAAAGACCTCTTCATTGATAGACAGGGTAATTTCGGCAACATCTTCACCGGCGATGAGGCCTCTGCCGCTCGGTACATCGAATGTCGCGCTACTCCCCTGGCCAAGGACATCTTCTATAACCCCAAGCTCACGGTTATGACCGGATCCTACGACGGCCGCAACCAAGAGCCGGTGATCTTCCCCGCGAAGATCCCGGTGGTCCTGATCATCGGGGCCGAAGGTATTGCCGTGGGCATGTCCACCAAGATCTTACCCCACAACATCCTGGAGGTCCTGGAAGCGGAAAAGGCCTGTCTCCAGGGTAAACCCTTTACGTGCTACCCTGACTTCCCCACCGGCGGTTGCGTGGATGTATCGGAGTATAAAGACGGCAATGGCCGGGTCCTGGTCCGGGCTAAGCTCGATACGGCAGACCCCAAACGGATCATCATCCGGGAGTTGCCCTTCGGGTCAACCACGGAAAGCCTCATCAACAGCGTGGAAACCGCAGCCAAGGCAGGGCGCATCAAGATCCAATCCATCAGCGACTTCACCACGGAACACGTGGAAATCGAGATTCACCTCGCCCGGGGGGTGTATTCCGAAGAAACCGTGAATGCCCTCTTCGCCTTTACCGAATGTGAGCAGTCCATTTCGGTGAATTTCCTGGTAATCCAGGATAACCTGCCGACGGTGATGACCCTTACCCAGGTGATTGCGTACCACGCCAAACAGCTCCAGAAGATCCTCACCAAAGAATTAGAGCTGGAAAAAAAAGAACTGCAGGATAAACTGCACCTGCGTACCCTGGAACGGCTCTTCATAGAAGAACATATCTATAAGGTCATTGAAAAGATGAAGACCGCCGAAGAGATTGAAAAGGCGGTGATCAAAGGCTTTAGCCCCTTCATGAAGGAGGTGGGAAGCCGGGGGATAGGCCCTGAGGAGGTGGAACACCTCCTCAGGATACCCATCAGGCGGATATCCCTCTTTGACGGTACCAAGGCCAAGGCCGAACTGCTTGCCATGAACACCCGAATTAAGGAGATAAACAAGCACCTTAAAGCGGTCATTCCCTATGCGGTGAGCTTCCTGGAGGGCATTATTGCCAAGGTCAAGGCCAACGAGGAATTGGGCCGAGGGGCGCGTAAGACCCAGGTTGCTTCCTTTGCCAAGGTTGCGGTGAAAGCAGTGGTGAAGCGGGACCAGGAACTCAAGTACGACCCCGTTACCGGCTATCTGGGAACCGCTGTATCCGGGAACGTGGTTGCAACCCTTTCCCCCTTTGACCGGCTCCTCGTCCTCCGTCGCAATGGAACCTACACCGTGATGGCGGAACTCCCGAAAAAGGCCTTCATCGGCCCGGATGCCTGGTGGATAGGAGCGGCGGACAAGGAAGTCCTGGCCGCGCTGGTGTTCACCATCATTTACAAAGAAGCAAAAAACGGCTGTCCTTATATCAAGCGCTGCATCATCGAAGGGTGGATCATGAACAAGGAGTATTCCCTGGTTCCTCAAGGGGCCGAGGTGCTCCATGTGGATACCCGGCAGCAGGGAGCCTTCACCGTGTATTATGTACCCAAACGCAAGCTGAGCCTCCCCCGGGAAACCTTTAAGATCCAGGAGTATCCGGTTAAGGGACTTAAAACCAGCGGGGTGAAACTCGCGGATCGGGAAATCGAACGGGTTACCGTGCCATAGCAGTATGACTAAAAATCTTACGGTGGGAAATCCCGCCATCTTAATCTTGTCTTTTGCCGCGCCTTTGTTTATCGGCAATCTTTTCCAGCAATGTTACAACATGGCGGATACCATTATCGTGGGCCGGACCATCGGGGTGGATGCCCTGGCCGCAGTGGGATGTACCGGGAGTATCAACTTCCTCATCTTGGGCTTTGTGATGGGTTTTACCCAGGGGGCAGGGATCCTCACCTCCCAGCGGTTCGGCGCGGGAGATGTCCCGGGAATCCGTCGGAGTTTTGCCGCCAGCATCCTCTTAGGAGCCGGGCTTACCCTGCTCATGATGCTGATAAGCATCCTCTTCGCCCGGCCCCTTTTGCGGTTCCTCCGTACTCCGCCGGAAATTCTGGAGGCCGCATACTCCTATATCGTGGTGATCTATTGGGGTATCGCCGCAGCGGTCCTGTTTAACCTGTGTTCCAATATCATGCGGGCGGTGGGGGACAGCCGGACCCCCCTCATCTTCCTGGTGATCGCCTGTATCATCAATATCATCCTGGATTTTGTGTTTATCCTGGTCTTCCATACCGGAGTTGCCGGCGCGGCCTATGCCACCGTGATCGCCCAATTGCTTGCGGGGATCCTCTGTATCCCGGTGATCCGCAAGAAGATGCCCATACTCTGTATCACCCGGGAAGACTGGAAGGCCATTACCGCCACGGAACTCCTTACACATCTCAAGGTGGCCCTGCCTATGGGGTTTCAGATGAGCATCATCGCCCTAGGGGTGATAACGGTTCAGTTTGCCTTAAACCAACTGGGCATCAGCGCAGTGGCGGCCTTCACCGCCTCCCAAAAGATCGACCAATTTGCCACCATGCCCATGGCCTCCTTCGGCGCGGCCATGACCACCTATGCGGCCCAAAACTACGGGGCCCAGAAAATAGACCGGATCCGTAAAGGACTTATCCAGTGTTCCCTCATATCGTGTTCCTTCAGCATCCTCATGGGGATCCTCTATTTTTTTGCGGGCGATCATTTTGCCGCGATCTTTATCGGTAACGAGCCGGAGACCATATCCCTGGCCCATACCTACCTCCGGATCAACGGCTGTTTTTACCTGTTCCTAGCCTGCCTCTTTATCTTCCGCCAGACCCTGCAGGGCCTGGGGGACAGTCTGGTTCCCACCATCGCCGGTCTCATGGAACTGGTGATGCGTACCTTTGCCGCTATCATCCTTGCCGCCCATTTCGGCTTTGTAGGTATCTGCTTTGCCGGGCCCTTGGCCTATATCGGCGCCTGTATTCCGCTCAGCGCGGCCATCGTCCTCACCACCAAAAAACTGCTGCGGAAACAGCGGAGAACCAGCAGCCGCTCCACCATGTGACCGCGAAAGGCGCGAAAAATCGCGAAAGAGGAACGGACTCATTCCTTTTCGCGTCCTTTCGCGTTTTTCGCGGTTATTTACCCTAAGCAGACCGCCCTGCTGCATGAATCCTGGTCCGCTAGCCATAAATAGCAGGAACATGGTACGCTATTGGCTACACTAACTTTTTGTCTTTCCACTAGGGGGAAACCTATGAAGGCTTTATTTATCGGCGGTACTGGAACCATCAGCGCCGCGATTACCCAGAACATCATCAACCAGGGCTGGGAACTGTACCTCCTCAACCGGGGCAACCGGAATCACCTCTTTTCCGGGAAGGTTACGGAGATTCGGGGGGATATCAACAACGAGGCGGAGGTGGCGGAGCAGTTGCGGGGCTTGCGGTTCGACGTGGTTGCGGACTTTATTACCTTTGGGCCTGCTCAGATTGAGCGGGATTTCAGGCTGTTCAGGGATAAAACCAGCCAGTATATAGGGATCAGTTCCGCTTCGGCCTATCAGAAGCCCCTGTCAGACTACCGGATAAGCGAAAGTACTCCCCTGGCTAATCCCTTCTGGGAATACTCCCGGAACAAAATCGCCTGTGAACAGGTGATGCTTACCCTGTACCGGGAGTATGGTTTTCCCATCACCATCGTCCGGCCCAGTCATACCTATGATGAACGGAGCGTCCCCCTGGGGGTACATGGCAAAAACGGCAGTTGGCAGGTGCTGAAGCGGCTCCTCGATGGCAAGCCGGTGATCATCCACGGGGACGGCACGAGCCTGTGGACCCTCACCCATAACCGTGATTTTGCCAAAGGCTTCACCGGTCTTATGGGTAATATTCATGCGATCGGGGAGGCGGTGCAGATCACCTCTGATGAGACTCTCACCTGGAACCAGATCTACGAAACTATCGCCCGTACCCTGGGGGTACCCCTTAAATCGGTACATATAACCAGTGATTTTCTCGCCCAGAGCAGCCCCTACAATTTCCGGGGGGGCCTCTTGGGGGACAAGGCCCACTCGGTGGTGTTCGATACGGCTAAACTCAAACGCTTAGTCCCCGGGTTTACCGCAACGATCCGTTTTGACCAAGGCATCCGGGAGACCATCGAGTATGTGTTATCCCATAAGGAGCAGCAGAAGGAGGACCCTGAATTCGACGGATGGTGCGATAGGGTCATTGCGGTGCAGGAACGGGCTGTTCAGGAAGTGCTC
>JAISPY010000130.1 GCA_031274565.1 Treponema sp. | reverse complement strand
CGGTACAGGTATCCACCACCCGGAAGGGAATCTCCAGGCCGGAAAAGATCTCCTCTTCCACCGAGCGCAGTTCCTCGTGCAGGCGGTCCGAGTCTTCCGGGAGGCAGCAGATGAACATCTCCACCTTGGTAAACTGATGCACTCGGTAGAGGCCCTTGGAAAACTGCCCCGCGGCCCCAGCTTCCCGGCGGAAGCAGTGGGAAAGTCCGGCCATCCGCAGGGGAAGCTGCTCCTTGGGAATGATCCGGTTGCCATAGTACCCCCCCAAGGTAATCTCCGCAGTTCCTACCAGGCAGGTGCCTTCCCCTTCCAAGGTATACACATTGGATTCCGCGCCCCGGGGGTTAAAGCCGATGCCTTCAAGGATCTCCGCTTTGGCAATATCCGGGGTACTATAGGGGGTAAAGCCCTGGCGGGTGAGTATATCCAGGGCATAGCGGATAAGGCCCAGTTCCAGAAACACCCCTTCGTTTTTAAGATAGTAGAATTTGGTCCCCGCCACCGCGGTTCCCGCGTCGAAGTCGATGATGTCCAGGTCCTGGCCCAGTTGTATATGGTCCGCAGGCTCGAAGTCAAATGCCGGGGGCGTTCCGACCCGTTTTACCTCCAGGTTATCCTTATCCTCTTTGCCGATAGGCGCATCAGGATGGGCCATGTTCGGGATGCGTCGCCCCTCGGCGTCCAGGTCCGCCACTACCCGGGCAAGATCCCCTTCGGCGGCGGTAATGGCTTCTTTAAGCTTTTTTCCTTCTTCGATGAGCCTAGTCCGGTCCGCTGCTTCGAGCTTCCCCCGCATGGCTGCGGTGTTGGCGTTCCGCTGCTGCTGCAGGGCTTGTAAGCTCCTGGTCAGCCCGGTTCTTTGGTTAAAAAGCGCGGCTACCTGGTCCGCATCAGCCTGCATGTGCCGGTTAGCGATGTTCCGCTTCACTTCAGGAAGGTGATCTAGGATGAAACGATAGTCTAACATACTTTTCCTTGGTTCCTCATACTGCTTATAGTACCGCGGCGGGGATTTAACCAACAAGGGGGAAGCGCCGTACCCCGGGAACGTACCCTATCGGGCTTGTGGGAAACCACTCATGCGCGGGGTCTATCCTGAAAATAAAGAAAAATACTATCGACAAAACAAAAAAAAATAGCGTATACTATTAATAAAAGTTTCTTTCATACTAACAGTATCGTGTATACCAAGAGTCTGCATTAAGGAGGCGTATTATGACTGAAGTCTTGTCTATCGTATTGGGGGGCGGAAAGGGGACGCGTCTGTTTCCTTTAACGCAGGCGAGAGCCAAACCTGCCGTTCCCTTTGGGGGGAAATTCAGGCTCGTGGATATACCCATCTCGAATTGTATCAATGCGGATCTCCGGCAGATATACATCCTGACCCAATTCAACTCCGCATCGCTCCACCTGCATCTGGCCCAAACCTATGTATTTGATTTATTCTCCCGGGGTTTTGTGGAAATCCTCGCGGCAGAACAAACCTTTGAACATTCCGGCTGGTATGAGGGGACCGCCGATGCGGTCAGGAAGAATTTCGTACATTTCAGGAGTCAAAATCCTTCGTATTATCTGATTCTTTCCGGGGATCAGCTCTACCGGATGAACCTCAAAGATCTCCTGAAAAAGCATAAGGAATCAGGAGCGTCCATTACCATTGCCTGTACCACCGTCAGCAGGGAAGACGCAAGCCAGTTGGGGATCCTCAAGGCGGACAAGAACAACACCATCACCCAATTCCTGGAAAAACCAGGCCCCACCAAGGATATTGGTGATTTTAAGGTACCCCTGGAGTTGCGGCAGGATAAAATCAAGGGGGACGCATACCTCGCGTCCATGGGAATCTATGTTTTTAATGCGCTGGATATGGAAGCCTGTCTCAACAATGAACTAACTGATTTTGGTAAAGAGATTATTCCCCAAGCGATTAACCACTTAAAGGTCAATGCCTACGTGTTTGATGGGTATTGGGAAGATATCGGGACCATCAAGAATTTCTATGAGGCCAACTTGGAACTCACCACCCTGCGTCCCCGGTTTGATATCCATGATGAAAGCCGTCCCATCTATACCCATATGCGGAACCTGCCCCCCTCAAAGATGAATTTCAGCAACATGAACCAGTCCATAGCCGCGGAAGGGTGCATCATTACCAATGCTTCCATTACCAACTCCATCGTGGGGGTGAGAACGGTGATTGAATCCGGGGCAAGTTTGAATGGGGTGGTCTGCATGGGCGCGGACTATTACGAATCGGAAAGCAAAAAACAGCAAAACGCCGAAGCCCGGATACCCAATATAGGTATCGGCCGAGGGGTGATCATCAAAGGGGCCATTATTGATAAGAACGCCTGTATTGGTGAAGGCTGCCGTATTGGGGTTGACCCGATAAACCGGAGCGACGGCAATTACGGCCAGTACTATATCGTAGACGGCATCATCGTGATCCCCAAAAACGCGATCCTCTATCCGGGAACGGTCATCTAAGGACCTGCGCAGGCATACCATGCCCTGCATGTTATGCTCATTGCTTACGCAATAGGGAACTACCATGACCGAATGGTCATGGTAGTTCCGCGTGGGTCATAAGCGGGTTTTTCGCCGTTCCGCAAAACCGGTGATGTTTTGAAAGGTAACATCAGAGCCGTCGTCCAGGGTGATCTTCCCGGAGAAAAATCCGCATACCTGCCTGAATCTCAGGGAATGAAAAAACAGACGGTTATGGTCTACCCGTTCCTGCTGGGGGGTAAACCGCATCTCCAGGCGGTTATCATTGCTGGTAAAATGCCAGGGCAGGAGCCAATTCGCCGGGGAGATATGAAAGGTAACCTGATCCAGTTTATGCAGCGTACCGTCCAGAAAAAAGGCGTTTTCCGTTCCCATCCCTGAATCCGCGGAACCATAGCCTACACTAAACCCGATCTGTTTCCCCTCACTTATTCCACAGGCCGCAGCCCAGTACCGTATATCCGATTGGGGGCGCACTCCCCGATTCCAATCGAAGATCCCCCAGGCATTACCCCGGGTAAATATCAGTTCAGAGGTACCGAACTGTATCACCCCCTCCACAATATACCAGGGAGAACGCCGGGAATAGCAGAAGGCGTTTTTTTCCCGCCGCCAAGGCATGTGGGTAACCACGGACTGGGCCCCCGGTGGACTGAATAACACCAACTCGCCCCGCAGTTTTCGGTGATGCCCAAATTTCGGGATATCCGCTTTGATGATCCTGACCCCTTCCTCCATGAGAATGAAATCAAGCAGCGACTTTTTCCGCCGGATCCTCACGGAACCGGTTTCACTGCTCAAGGGCATTTCAAAAATGCCCGAAGGAAAGGGGGTGATGAAGACTTGAGAAAACCACTGCTTATCCTTGAGGGAAATCAGGGATACTCCAACATAGCCTAAATAACCGCTCTCTAGGATCTCAAACACGAGTAAATGGGTGGAAGAAAAAATAATATACCGATCCGACTCGGTAAGCCGCCGGGGGGAGACCCGAATCACCGTGGGATCATACTGAAAGAGGCTTGAACGAGCCCATCCAAAATGTACCGGCCGGCCTGTATCGTCCAGAACAGAAACCGGCGCTCTATGCTCAACTTGCGCCATACCTATAGTGTACTATAAATCCATACAAACACCCCATGCGATGGCTGAGATTCGTCCTCTAAGGCAACGCTGATTAACTTGACGCTAATCAGCGTTGCCCTATGGTTTTTCTCGTTTTCCTGCGGAAAACTGCGAAAAACCACATTAAAGGAAGCACTGATTTATTCTCGATTGAATAAAT
>JAISPY010000099.1 GCA_031274565.1 Treponema sp. | reverse complement strand
GCTTACCGGAATGTGTATCTGGTTCTCAAAATGTTCGCTGATTCTTTCTACGGGGACCGCCTGCTCCACGGACATATACACACCGTGGACTTTTACTCCGGCGCCGTACTGTGCCGCCTGTACCAGCCCTTCCGGAAATTCCGCCGTTATATACTCTCCGTTGCCGTTGACCAGCCGTTCGGCCCGGTACTCGGTCACATGGCATTTGACCCGCATATCGAAAATCTGCCGTTTCTCGTATCCGTCATTTTTCCACGTTCCGGGAGGCAGTTTTTCCCGATCAACCAGCAATTTAACTATTTCATCGGGATTGTCTACCGGCCGTAAGGTATTCCCTTCATGCCCCGGCTGTCCGCCGGGTTTCCTCTTGTTCTTTGCTTTTGAGTTTTTCCCGCGGTTACTGTCCATGGCCGGAGGGAGATGGCTGTTTTTGGAAGTCTTTTTTATAAACTTTGACATAAGCACCTGGCATACCGCTATTAACAGTTCTATTGCCGATTTTAGCGAGGGGCTTATGTTTTTTTCCTCATTGAGCCCTTCCCTTACGGCCGCAATGGCAGACTCAAAATCAAATTCCTGGTTTTTAATTCCCCTTTCCCTTCCCTGGGTTCCTTATATCGCGAAAATAATAATTTAATGAAATCAACGCTGTCAGAATAATAAAAATATTATCTTCGCCAGCGGAAATAGTATTAGAATCTATACCGTCATTTTTGGTCTCAAAGTCCGTTCTGGTTTTAACATCCCCCATTTTCTGGGCGGAAAGTGATAAAATTGATATCCTTGTTAACCGCTCATATAAATTAATAATCTCAGATTGATATTTCGCCGGTAATTCTTTTTGAATACTTTCAATGGCTTCGTCGTTTTGGAATTCTCCATAAGGCAGCAATCTTGATAAACCCAAGTAAATAACGGGAAGAAACGGGAGGGAGTCTTTCGTTCCCGGCCTGTAAGGCGGTTTAACGGCATACCGATTGTTCTTTTTTTAATTATAGAGTTAATTACAGCCGGAGCAAGCTCCGGGCTATTGAACCAACTGCTTCACCATAAAGAGAGAACATGTGGGGACCTAAGGACCCACGCCCCGGCAAATGAGTCCAGCAACGAACTCCAGGCGCGGGGTGATCGGACGCAGGCGTTCCCCAGGCTCAGTAGTTCATGGTAACCAGAAAGTTAAATTTCAGGGAATCTGAGACTTCAGTGCCAAGACCGGAGGCCATCACCAGCAGATCTGCGGTAACCTGCTGATTGAAATGCAAGGTTAAGCCCGCGCCGAGATTCGTGGAAGGCAAGGTCAAGGTTTTGCTCACGGTGGTCGTCTGAATTCCTGTTTCAGGATGGGGACCAACCACGGTGGTATCCTCATATTTAAGCACATTGATGCCTACCCCTAAATTGATGGCAAAACGATCCGGAATCAACTTGAAGCTCAAACCCAGCCCTAGTTTGGGAAGCACCGAAAACATCTGGGTATTGTTTTCCACAGGATCACCCCGATCATCCGGGGCTGCTTGCTTGTAAGAAACTGCCGTATCCTGGTAAACCGCAACGTTCATAGCTATCCCCACCTTTACACCCAGGGTTAGACGTTCACCCAGATCGCTGCTGTATTTGAAGGCAGGGATTATCTGGTTCTGCAGATACAATTTGGTAATCTCGGTAATAGAGCCCCCCCGGAGCGATTCAGTAGGCGCCGTCTGTTTTAAAAGATGGATGTCTTCACTCTCCAACATAAGCGGTTTCTTATTATTCGAATATAGTCGAAACGCAAGATCATAATCAAAGGTAAGCTCCGTTCGGATTCTTGGATCCTGGGTGAAATCGAGCCCCACCGAGAGACCTGCCGAAGGTTCCATGAAGTCCCCCAAGGTATCCTTGTTGTGGATGAGTATGTACTTAAGCTCCTCGGTCTTTGTCGCAGCAGTAGGATCCACATAGTCAAAAATAAAGGTGGTTTTAGGCTCATTCCGGCTGTATTGATGCAAATCAACTCCTAGCCGCAGGGAGGGCTTAATCAGGAACGAACCGGCATAGATCATCCCCCCGAATTCCAGATAGGGCCGGAGACCGCCTATAAATTCCCGGGTAATCTGCATCTGGTTTGACATGCCTATGGGTTTTTCTACGAGTACTGCCGAGGTAAAGGGATTATATACCCGCTCATTAAACTTCGGATCATAGTCAGGATCATAGGTGCCCTGTAAATACTGGGAAAGTCCCACCTTCAGGCTGTAATTCCTGAATCCGAGGATCACACTGATATCGTTTTTGCTGATTACCGTTCCCGGAACATCTTTCCCTTCCTGGTCCACAATACCATACGTGGTGCTTACCGAATCGCCGTGTTCGGTCTTGGTCGTTATTTCGGTATCCCGTTTCAAGAGGCTGTCAGTAGTCTGATTGGTAATCCGGCGATAGAGATCATCCATGAGGCTTCCCCCATAGCAGATCCCTATATAGAGCGAACCTAGGTTCCGGGCATAGCCCAGCGTAAGCCCCTGGGCGTCGATCCCGAGATACCCCATGAAATCCTGGATTCGTACATTCCGGAAGGTGTTTATCGACATGAAATCGTCTATTTCATTGGTAAGCGCGCCCAGGGTGGCCTTGGCGGTCCCGGATTCCGGTACATACCACGGGGTGGAACTGTCCTCGCCCCGTACCGCCTGAGGCGTCCCCAGCAGCCCCCAAAAAGCAAACCCTACCAATCCCTTCAAAAACCATCTGTTTTTCCCATGCGATGTTTTCATAAGCAACTTTTTAAACTCCTTTATATAAAAAAAATTGTTCGTCCTAGGTCTTAGAACCCTATATGCAGGCCCAGGGACGCGCCCAAACCACTCAGTTGGAAACTGCGGGTAAATTCCTGGCTTTGGGTGGATACGCCCAGGTCAAGCTGCAGGACCCGCAGATTCAGGATAAAACCGATCCGGTGTTTCCAGAGCAGATCCGTATACTCCGAACTGACGCTCATGGAAAGCAGCCGCCAGAGGTTGATCTGCCCTTCAAGCCCCCCGTTAAAACAGGGCACATCCCCATAGGGGGTGAATAAGGATAGCCCCACATAGGGACGCAGGACCAAAAAATGCCCCAAAAACCTGATCCGACCATAGAGATCCACACGCAGAGGCCGGACTACATAGATAAGCCCTCGAGAGAACGAAACATCCGGGTCTTCTAGCATGAGCATATCCTCGATACGGCCCTCCTTGAGCATATCCAGCAAACTCTGCTCGGAAGCAATGGTGTTAAACCCGAAAGCAGCCTGTATCTGGGTACGGTAGGTTAAACGTGAAAGCCCGATAGGAATCTGCCGCACCAGGAGCCCCGCATCCAGGATTGAGAACAGCGGGTATTCGGCTCCCAGGGAAACGTCAAAGCCCAAAGCCCCGGAATCAAGGGCCTTCGACAGCTTGCCTGTATCAACGCTGAATGTCTCACCGGTACCTAGCGCCACGGGGCTGTATATATCCACCGTAAAGTCCCCGGTGACGCTCATGGTCTCTTCGCCGGTTTTAACGATCAGGCTCATGGTTTTCGGTTTCGGTATAACCACAAGGGGTAGAAATACTGCGGGACTTATCATGAACCGCAGTTTCCCGATCTGCTTTTGAATCTGGATCCCCGCTTCCGCAAAGAGGCTTCCCCCCAAGGCAAGATCCGCCTGGGAATACGGGCTGGTATTACCCTCGTTTAAGAGCCTAAACAGCTCCTCGGATAGGCTACCGTAAAACAGCCCGGCAAGTCCGGTGAACAGTCCAACCGAGAAGCCTTCTCCGTTGATAGTGAGGAAGGTTTTTGCTGAAACATCCCCGGCCAGGTTAAAATCATAGCGTCCCATGCTATTGAGATCGATATGGATGATACGGTCATCGTTAAAAAAATCCGTATAGGTAAGGTAATTATTGGCAAATCCGGTTTCCAGATTAAAGCCAAGTTCAACATACCGCCGGGGCTTTTCAGCCCAGAGGCATCCCAGACCTAGTGCCAGCCACAGCACGCCTATGCTTTTCTGCATACCCATTCCTTATAAATCAAATTCCTGCATAACCGTTCCCGCCACCTGTATGGAAAGCTTGAGACTAAAGGGATTGTCGTCGAGGGTACGCTTAATGCGCAGCTCCGTATGAGCAGGGATGCGTATAGCAAAGGCTGGACTAAAGGGAAAATTGGCCGGCTCTTGGAGTTTTTCCCGGGTGAGCTCCAGGCGGGAAGTTCCCTGCATGGGGATGATCCCCAAGGGATCCCCCATAGCTTCCTGTATCTGTTTGTTGGCATAGAGCGTTATGGTTCCTTCAAGACCCAGGGTATTATGGAGCCCCATATTGAGGCGTATAGCCTTTAGGGAGTTAAATACCTGGTCGCTTGCGTCCGCCCTATCCCGGCCAAATATATCGTTCTTCCCAAAATCCGGCATCGTAAAGCCCTCCAGATCTTCAGCCAGATTGATATCCGCTGCTCCAACGGTAAACTGCAACGGCATAACCAGCCCGAGGGCCGCCTCAAAACTCAGACGGTCCTCGTTCAGCATAGTCGGGGTTATGCTGTATTGGTGTATCTGTATGGCATAGGTAATGGTAAGCTGCTTAGGGTAATCGTTAAAAATCCCGACCAGATCACTTAAAACCGATGTGGGCAGACTGGCTAATCCTATCGTGGGCGTATAGGGGCTTCCTTTAGGGGGATTAACGAGGGGAAGAGAAACCGTGCCTATAGGGCCATTGTGTAAGACGGTTGTTTTCGACGCGGTTCCCTCGGATGCGGTATAGGATGCTTCCAGTTTCAGGGTAATATTATTTTCATTAAACCACTCGTGAGGCCCGTTTACATACCCATATAAGGGGATCTCCGTAAACTGTAGTTTTCCCTTAAAGAAGGCTTTTTTTAAGGTGCTGAGGTCGATAGACCCTGCATCCTTGGGAGGATACGTACCTTGAAGATCCCTTACCAGATCAGATGGTGGCTTCAGTTCCACCTCGGTCCAGTTGAAAATGAACTCGGGCTTAATCGTAATGTCGTTGGTATCCAGAATCTCCTTAAAGCCCATGGTAATGGAGAGGTCAATGGTGATCTGCGCTGTAGCTGGATCCGGTTCGAGGGTAAAATCCCCGCCGGTAAAGGACAGGGCCGAACCGAAGAAAATCTGCTTATCTTCCTTTTTCCTGGTTGCCTCAAGATTTAAGGCTTTTGAGGTAACCTTTATATATTCTGGTATGGTCTTGCTGCCGCTGCACAGAAGGCTGAGCCCTGAATTCGTGCCGCTTATCTTTCTGACTTGATCACTCGTAAGTTTCACCTGAGCAGACTGGCCTTCGGGGGGGATCCGTATCTCTATAATTGTAGGAAGGGTAACTGGAGGCAGACCCGGAGGTAAATACGGTTTAAAACTCACGGTTCTAGGAAGCCCTGTAATTTCATCGGGAAGCACCTGCAGCAGTTGTTTATACTCCTCAAGCTCAATCGTCTGGTTCACCAGGACCTGATACAGGAGGAATTTCCGGTCCTGGGATGCGGCAGGATCCACGTAATCATACAAGTGCTCCAGACCGATACTCGAGGCGTTTATATCAAGCGCTTTCTTCAACTCCTCCCCCAGGCGGTCATCCCCTTTTAAGGGATCTCCCAAGGGCAAATTTATTGTAGGATTCGCCGTAATCCGCACCTTTTTAGGCAGCTGCTCCAGTGGGGAAGAGCAGGAATGGATCACCATAATGGCAAGGAACATCCCCAATACTTTCTTAATCATATAATATTTACTCTCTAAGGTAATTTTATGGATATGGACCGGATCTGTCAATTCTTACCCTATGCAATGACCGTAACTAGCTGCAAAAGAATTATGAATATTGTAATATACTGGTATTGTATGCCCGGGGGTAACGCGTAAAAGACCCCAATCCGAATCATCCCCTGAGGTAAGACCTGAAAAATGAAGTACCCCCATTACCAGCAAGCAGTATCAGGGGCGCATTTGAACAGCTAAGCGGACAAGAAAAATAGGAGGTGCTGCGCCGGTGCGACGCGCTGGCGTCCAGGACTAGCCAGCGGCCCTGGGCGTAGGCAAGACCCTGGATGAAGGCGAATTATGCAGCGCTCTGAAGACCGCGTCCCGTCCCACAGGCACCTAGGGGTGTATTCGGGCTGCACAATCGGTAAACTCATCCACCGCAGCCAGAAAGACCTCCACAATGACCGGATCAAAATGCCCGCCACTACTGGTCGCAATGATACAGAGCGCCTCTTCCTGGCTCAGGGCCGCTTTATAGGGCCGTACTGAAAGCAGCGCATCATATACATCCACAATCGCCATGAGCCGCCCCTGGAGGGGAATGACCGAGCCGGTAAGTCCTCGCGGATACCCGGAACCATCCCATTTCTCATGGTGGGTTCCTGCAAGGATCTTGGCGTGTTCCAAAAAGGCCTTCTCCGAAGTGCTCTCTCGGATCTTCTCTATAACCTGTACCCCAAAGGTGGTGTGCTTCTTCATCTCCTCAAACTCTTCAGGGGTGAGTTTTCCCTGCTTAAAGAGGATGCTGTCTCGAATGGCGATTTTCCCCACATCATGGAGTTGGGAAGATTGGCAAAAGATATCCTCATCCCAGGCAGCGATTTCCTCCTGGTACACCCCTTGACGTTTCATGGCCCGGACCAGGATCTGCAGATACGCATGGGTCCGTTCAATATGGCCGCCGGTAATCGCATCCCGGGATTCAACCAACTCCGCCACGGTCTTGAGAATCGCGTTTTGCAGGCCCACCACTTCCCAGGTCTTTTCCGTAACCATTTGCTGCAAATTGGTATTGTAGGCTTTGAGTTCCCGTTTTTGGGATTCCACCAGGAGATGCACCTCGATGCGTTTTGCCAAAAGGGGTGGGGAGAAGGGTTTGGTGATGTAATCAATAGCTCCCAAGGATAGGCCTCGCAGTTCACTGCCGTCATCGCTTTTCGCGGTTACGAAGATCACCGGAATAGCGGCGAACCGTTCCTGTTTCTTGAGGACCTGGATCACCTCGTAGCCGTTCATCCCCGGCATTTCTACATCCAGGAGAATCATATCGGGGATCACCTTCTCCAGCAACTTGAAGAGCTTTTCTCCCGAAGGAATGGTAAACACATCGTATTTGTCGATTAAGGCGTTTTTCCCCACAGTCAAGTTGGTGATGTTATCATCTACCAGCATGATCTTCTTCCGCTCAGTCCCCATACTGCAGTCTCCCTCCATTACTCGCCGCTAAGAGCATCTCAATGACCGTCAACGCCTCATCATAATCGGATAACAAAATATGCCGGGCAATATGGGCGATGCCGCTCTGTATGGGCTCCCCCCAGGGATCCCGCTGCAGCCGGATGATGAGTTCATCCGCCTTTCCCGCGTCCAGCCTATCCAGAGCCGCTTGCAATGCCTCAAGCTCCTGCCGTAATACCGCCCGATCCAGCGCCGCTTCCCCGGTATCATCCGCTGCAGCATCCTCCGGAGCCGCGCCCTGGGGGTGATACTCCCTGAGCGCGCGGAGGATATCGTCTAGCAGCCGGGTCAAAGCGTCAATGAACGGCTTGTGGTGCTGGTCGATGTACGGAATATCCCCGATCCTTCCCGCCGCTTCCAGGGCTTTGGCGCGATCCGCTATGCCCTCAGCTCCAATGGTGGCCGCGCTGCTCTTGATCGCGTGTACATAGATGGTATACAAGCCCGTATCTCCGGCATCCAAGCAGGCGTTTAACTGGCTGATCTTTTCCCTGCCCTCTTCCAGAAAAATCCCTAAGATCTCCCGATAGCTCTCCAGGGAGCCTCCGGTCATCTCAATGCCCTGGCTCACCGCCACACCCTCAATGATCAGCACGGCATCCTCCCGCTCCTGGGGAGGGGACGTATCCTCCACGGAAAGAAACACGGGTCCCTCCTCTTTTTCCTCTTTTCTCCCTTTTTCCTGCTTTTCCTCGGGGATCCATTTTTGCAAAAGGGCATTCAAGCGCGATATCTCGATGGGTTTGGAGAGGAAATCGCTCATGCCGTTCTGTAGAAACATCTCTTTGACCCCGGATACGGCGTTTGCGGTCAAGGCGATGATGGGAAGCTCTTTATAATAGGTTCCCTTGCCCTCCAGGTTCCGTATAATAGTCGTGGCCTCGATGCCGTCCATATCGGGCATCATGTGATCCATAAACACGATGTCATAGGGCTTGAGCCGTACCAGATCAATCGCCTCAGGACCGGTGGTGCAGGTATCCACCTGCATCTTAAAGGGCGCCATAAGCCCTTCGGCAACTTTCAGGTTGGTAACGATATCATCCACCAGGAGAATCCGCGCGGACGGGGCGATAAACCGTACCCCGGTGTCCCCGGTGTCCTGGTACTGGGAGTCGCCGGTCTGGTGGTTCAGCAGGTCCGCCAGGGAAATGACATGGGCGGGCATGGCAAGGGTAGCGACCTCCGGGCCGTGCATCTCGGATCCGTATTCCAGCATCATAATGAGCTTTGATTGCAGGCCCATCCGCTGGAGGATATGCTGTGCCCCGGCGTATAAGACCGGAGAGACCACGATAAAGGGATAGGTATTCCCCTTGAGGGCGTCATAAAAATCCGATTGTACCTTGACCAAGGCGACCCGTACCCCCAGTTCTTCAAGACTCTGAATAAGGGAATAGGTATAGGGCGTGTTGAGGGTATAGAGGAGGACCGGTTTTGTCTCGGGGTTTTGCACTACGGCGAGGGGTTCTGAATCGCTAATCCCCTGGGGTATGCTTATGGTAAAGGTACTGCCTTGACTATAGACACTGGTAAAGTCAATCTCGCCCCCCATGGCTTCGCAGAGGTTTTTCGAAATGGCCAGCCCTAAGCCGGTTCCCTCGATCCCCCGGTTCTTTTCCTGGTCAAACTGGTTGAAATCACCAAAGATACGGTGGAAGTTCTCTTGTTTAATGCCGATCCCCGTATCCTCCACCGCGATGCGCAGCAGCACATGGTCCTCCCGGATATCCCCGGTAATCGTCAAGGTAATAGAACCCTGTTCCGTGTATTTGACCGCGTTGTTCAAGAGGTTCAATACGATCTGCCGGATCCGCACTTCGTCGCCTTTGAGCTTATTCGGCAACCGCGGGTCGATATTAACCAGGAACACCACAGACTTTTCACTCAGCCGCATCCGGATGATCGTAACCACATCATTGATCACCGAGGCCAAGAGATAGGGGGTCTTCAGGATCTCCATTTTACCGGATTCTATCTTAGAAAAATCGAGGATGTCGTTTATGATGGAAAGCAAATTCGCGCTGGCCTGCTTGATGCCCATGGCATGATCGTATACTTCCCGGGAAATCGGTTCCCGCAAGATAAGCTCAGCCATGCCCACAATCGCGTTCATGGGGGTGCGTATTTCATGGCTCATCTTCGCGAGGAAATTGGACTTACTCCGGTTCTTCTCCTCGGAGCTAATTTTTTCGGTGTATAAGCGCACCAGGAAATAGCATAAGATCGTTACCAGCACGAGACCCAGGAGGGAAAGGACCAGCGCCATCTGGTATACGGAACGGTAGTAGCTCCGGGTTGGGGTTACCAGGCCGATATGCCAGTTGTTAAAGAGTTTTTTAAAGAAGAGAATGCTCTCTACCTCATAGATATTGGTAAATTGCATCCCTGAGATGGTATCGTTTTGTTTCAGGGCTTCGGTAACCCGGACATATTCAGGCCCAATCGCGGAAAAAGACTGATCCTGCCACCGATCGTCTAGGCCGTGGATCACGATGTTATAGGCATTATCCAGCACGAGACCGTAGCCCGTATCGGTCAGGCTCAGGTCTTTCACAAAATCCAGCATCTGGGAGATATTGATGTCCATGGCGATAATTCCTACCAAGCCGCCGTTTTTATCCATCAGTTTCTGGGATATCGAAACAATAGATACGCCGGTCAGACGGTCAATATACGGGTCGGTATAGTAGAGCTTCCCGTTCTGGGCATCTGCGCCGGTATACCAGGGCCGTGAAGTGGGATCATAGTCTTCCGGGGGAATCCAGTTGGTCCCGGTAAAGAATTTTCCCTGGATATATCCATAGATTCCATCAAGCCCGTTAGGACCGCGATCTTCAGCGCCCCATAGGGTGAATCGCTCAAACATCTGGGTTATTGCATCCTGGCTTTGCTCGGCGTCTAGCATGGTTTTTAGGAAGAAACAGATATTTTCCAAGAAAATCCCCGCCTGAGTCAATTCCGCCTGAATCCTGATGTTTGCGGATTCTATGGCGGTTTCCCCATTGATGAACAACTGGCCCCGGACAATGCTACTGGCATAGAGATAACTAACCACTACCATGATGCCAAATGCCAGGATGACAAACAGGATCTGTTGATAGTTGAGTTTAATGATGTCTCGTAATTTCATTCCGGGAACTCCTTGCAGAAACCTACGGCAATCCACACCGTCTGCGGCCATTCCCCTGCGGTTTTTTGAGGGGGTCTCCGGTCTAAGCAGCAGGAGCGAAGGGACAGAGCAAAAGTCCCTCCGCCGCTCCGAGCTTAGGTCTTAAACCGTCCCACGATGTCATCCATGCCGTGGATATTTTTGAGGGCCTGCGCCGCCGCCTCTGAAACGCTTTTAGAGCTGAGTTCTATTTCATCAAACCCGGTCGCGATTTGTTCGATGTTCTGCTGAATCTCCCGGGAAGAGTCCCGGAGGAGGCTGAAGGAGGTGATCATGGTGCTGTTCCCTACGGTCATTTCCTTAGCGCCTTTGCGTACATTGGAGGTTACCTCGTTCACCACTTGCAGGGTTTTCAGTATCTGGGATGACCCTTCTTTTTGTTCGTTCATGGCCTGCCTGACTTCCCGCACAATGGCGTCGGTTTTCCCGATACGCTCCGAAACCCGGGTGAAGGCGCTCTCCGAATCCTTGGACGTGGTAACCACTTCCGCGATGGCCTGCTGGACCAGGTTGATCTCTTCCCGAATATTCTTGGACTGGCTTGCGGAGGTCTCCGCGAGCTTGCGTATTTCGTCCGCTACCACTGCGAAACCCTTGCCCGTGTCTCCCGCATGGGCCGCCTCGATCGCGGCGTTCATGGCCAGGAGATTGGTCTGACTTGCAATGGTGGAGATGACCTTGTTCGCTTCCAGCAGTGCGGCGGAACGTTCTGCGATAAGTTCAATCTTCTTCATGGATTCGATCTGCGCGCCTTTACCCTTTTCCGCCAAGGAAATGAGTTCGATGAACTGATCCGCCATGATATTGATGGAGGCGCTGACCGACCCGATATTACCCACCATTTCTTCTATAGAAGAAGATGCCGTGGAGATGCTGTCCGCCTGCTCATTGATCATCTTATCCATCATCTTGATATTCGTAGCCACGGTTTCCACGGCCTCGGTGGAATCCCCCACGGTAGTAACCTGGGCAGCGGTCTTGTCCTTGACCGTATCCACGCTGGAACTGATCCGTGCCAAAGCCCCGACGCAGGTCTGGGCGGCGTGGTTGAGTTCTTTGCCTAATTCAAGAAAACTCCGCTGAAACTCCTTGATCTCATTCATGTTCTTAGAAAGCCCATGACAAAAATAGTTTATGAGTCCGGCGATGGTCCCCAGTTCGTCCATAGAGGGGATGGTAATACGCTTGGTGAGGTCCTTCTGCTCCAAGGAGGTTAGTTCAAGCTGCTTGATGATCAATTCATAGCTACCGCTGATCCCTCTGCTCTGCTCCAGGGCACACACCAGGGCCAAGATCAGAAACACCAGGATACTGAGGATGCTTATACCGAGGGTTTTACCCAGGAGGGACCTATTGTCCGCGACCCCCGAAATCAAGAGGGAGCATCCGATACCCAGGAGCACCGCCCCCAAAACCAGCGCTCCAGGACCCATGATCAGCTTGCGGGCCTGTCCCTGTTCCCGCATATCCCGAGGATACCGGATAATGTTCTGGGAGATCATAAAGCGTCCGATCTGCTTATCCAACTGGATCAACACAAAGACCCCAAAGAGGAAGCTGAAGCCCAGATGGTAGAGAAACACCGCCATTTTCTGGGAATCCACTATGCCCAGGGGCCGCGCAAAGGGAATAAGGAGCGCCCCATAGATGGCCCCCCCCACCACATAGACCCCAAAGGTACTGAGGGACAAACCGCCCACACGCTGCAAGCGCGAGGTATACTCAGTTTCGTTTTTCCACTGGTTTTCCTTGAACCCTTCTGCTAGGATGCTTCCTTGTTTAAATAAAAACACGGCCACCAGGACCATAAAAACAAGGCCCAGCCCGACTAGGACCGCCAAAGACCAATTCTGCGCTACCTCTCCATTCCTTAACATAAGGACCGATCCAAAAACCACCGCAACCTGTACCAGTGCGCTGCCGACTACCAAGGTAAGACTTGACTGCTGTGTTTCATTCATTGGGAACCTCCGTTTTGATTTTATGTGCCCTTCTGTTCTTCCCCATACTAACCACCTCTACACGGCGAAAAGGAAACAATAACTGATTAGGTACAAGGAATCACTTGTTTTTCTAAAATGCCGTATAAACTATTACCATTGGCTGCCCCGCTTACCACGGCAGGAACAACCCCTTAAAACTGTTGTTGAGTCTAGTATAGTCCATAAAAAATGTCAAGCAATCATGGGGCCGCTTGTTTCCGTTCAAGAGCAATGTCCCCTCCTCCCGTAAGTGGCATGAGCATCTGGCTGGTCTTTTTTTGGTATGGATAGCTCCGGGGTAAGGAGTGGTTTCCCGTTCCACACCATAGCGTAGGTTCCGTCAAGGCTGATCCGGACCATGACCCGGTCGTGGGGATGCGGAAGGACTTTGTTTGATTTGAGTAGCTGAAACAGACGGCATTCAACCTGGACCCATAGTCATGGCTTACCCTCCGCTCAGGCTCAAATAAACAGCCGGAAAGTTACGGTAGAAAAAATTCGACAGAAAAATCTTAAAAGCCTTGACAACTTGCACAAGTCCATTGTATACTATCATAGCGTTAGTAACATAGCGTTAGTAAGTATTTTTTCAATCACTGGGATAGTATCATTGGAGGGTCTTTAATAAAGATGCGTCATTTCTTCGGTAAATTAATTCCTCCTGTTACATATCCATACGGTCCAAAAACTAGTAAAAGCGACTATAGCCCCACTATAGGTACAACAATCGCTGAGTTTTCGAACGGTTTGGGGGGGGGGGGGGGGGGCGGGGGGCGGGGGGGGGGGGGGGCGGGGGGGGGGGGGGGGG
>JAISPY010000041.1 GCA_031274565.1 Treponema sp. | reverse complement strand
CCAACATATGGCGTCTCTGCCGCTCAAGCCCATTCCGCTGACCAATCCCCGCAGGGAATGGGCGCTGCGCTTCTAGCCTAAGAAAAAAGGGAAAAAACAATAGTTTTTTATACTACCCCTGGAGGGCTTAGTCAAGTACTTGCTTGCCTTTTTCACGCAGGTTACACCGAGGATGAGGGTACGCCATTATACAAAGAAATACCACTTTAAATGAGGTTGCCCTGCTAAGTCCGGGTGCGCTTGAATCATCGGCGGAATTGTGGTAGTATCACGAAGACTATGACTAAAACATCCGAGACCTAACGTATACTATAAAGAAGGAGTATAAATATTATGAAAGAACCGCTTGTGCATATCCCCGAAGCGCCCCCTTATAAACGATCCCTATCCTTACCGGTACTGTGGATAGGGGCTACCGTTATTCTATGTGGTATGTTTGCCCTCGCGTCAGTACCAAGGATTGAAGCCCAAGGGAGAGACGCCAATCAGCAAGCCCGGCAATATGCCTCGATTATTCAGACAGTCTTTGATTTTATCCAAAAACATTATGTAGAAGAGGTGGACCCCGCAGCCCTCTATGAAGGGGCCATGAAGGGTATGTTTAATGCCCTGGATGACCCCTATTCCTCATTCCTTGCAGAACGGGACATGATGGATCTGAACGAGACCACCCAGGGCAATTTTGGCGGAGTAGGCCTCTATATTTCTAAGCCCACGGGAGAACGGCCCGACGGTAAACCTCCCTATGTGGAAGTGGCCGCTCCTATTGAGGACACCCCAGGCTGGCGGGCGGGGATTAACTCAGGAGACCTGATTATCGAGATAAACGGTGAATCCACCGATGGGTTAAGCATGGATGAGGTGCTCACCCGCCTCCGGGGGGAACCGGGGAGAGAAGTCAAACTCCTCATTCGCCGGAACGAAAAAATCGAATTTCCCGTTACCCTCACCAGGGCGCTCATTGAGGTGCCTACCACCAAATACGCCATGATACAGGATATGGGGTACTTGAAGCTCATCACCTTTACCCCCAGGACCCTGGATCGGGCGAAAGAGGCTATAGCATCCTTTAGCACCCACAATTACCGGGGCATTATTCTGGATCTGCGTAATAATTACGGAGGCCTCCTGCAATCGGCGGTGGGTATCTGCGATCTGTTCCTGGATGAAGGGGTCGTGGTCAGTACCAAGTCCCGGATCCCCTCGGAAAATACCGTGTATAACGCCCGGAAGCAGACCCTGGTTCCCAAGGATATACCGATCATCGTGCTTATCAATCGAGGTTCCGCATCGGCTTCGGAAATCGTGGCCGGAGCGCTGAAAGACCGGGGCCGGGCGTACTTGGTGGGGGAAAAGTCCTTTGGGAAGGGTTCGGTGCAGCAGGTCTATCCTCTGGATAAGGCGGGGTTCAAGATAACCACCGCCCGGTATTATACCCCCAGTGAGGTAAACATCGATAAGATCGGCATCCCCCCGGACCTGGAGGTAACGTTCCCGGAATTTACCGATGCGGACGCAGAAAAACTCACCGCCCTCATCAATGCGAACCGGATCCCGGCTTTTATCGCGGCCAATCCCCAGGCCACCAGTGGGGAAATCTACGCATTTGCCCAGGAACTCCACAAGGAATACCCCTTGGATATATCCTTGCTCCGCCGACTCATCAGAAATGAGCAGTATCGGACCAGTGAAGCGCCGATATATGATTTTGAATACGATGTGCAACTGCAGGAAGCGGTAAAAATTCTGCAGGGGGGAAGCTACGGCGCCTTGATGCAGACCACCAAGACCCTCAAAGCCTTGCAGGAAGAGGCGGTCTTAGAAGAGGATATTCCCCTGGCTTCTTAGCAAGCCGGCTTCTGAGGTTCCTTACGCATCATACTTTTGGAGAAGCACATCGTGGATGCTGAACATTCCGCAGAAGAACCTGCGGTATTACGAGAACGGGTCAATTTATTAAAGGTTCCCCTGGATATTATCCAGGTGGAACAGCTGGCGGATATTATGCGTACCTTGATGGAATCAGGGGGTGGCAAAAACATCATCCTGCTTTCCATCTGGGATCTCCTGCGGGCACGAAGAAGCGGCACGTACCGTTCCTATGTGCTGAGCGCGGCCTTGGTGATTCCCATATCCAAGAGCCTCGTGAAAGGGGTCCGGTTTTTGACCGGTAAGCAGGCGCCTCGGTATATGCCCTTTGATTTTGTCGTCAAGCTCCTCACCTGCCTGGAAGAACGGGAATTATCCTTGTACTTGCTGGGCGGCAAGCTGCGAACGCTGAAAAAAGCCGAAAAAAATATACGCCAGACCTTTCCGTACCTGCGTATCGTAGGCAGGTATGTGGGTTCCTTCAGAAAGACTGAAGAGAAGATCATCCTGGAGGCCATCAGAAAGGCCTCCCCTTCCATGTTGTTGGTGGGCAAGGGCATTGCGGGCGGGGAACAGTGGATAGCTAAACATGACGCCCAGCTTCCCCCCGGGCTTCGCCTGTGGTGCAGCGATCTGTATGAGATATTTGCGGAACAGCGCAAGCACCCCTCCCAGTATTCCTTTGATCATGGCCTTGAGTGGATAGGGTTCTGTTTTCAGAAGCCGGTCCGGGTATTCAAGGTGTTCCCCTACGTGTACTATAAAATACTCTTGCTGGTGTACCGCTTGTTCAAACAAAAAAGTGCCTAACCGCTCCCCTCCCCTACGCAAAAGGGACCGCCACCGCTAATTTTAAATAATTGTGCGCCGTAGGTGTACCCCATTATTTTTCCCCATTACGAAACCACCAGCCACCAAGGAGGGCGGCAGGCGTGGGATTCATGCTTCTTTTTGTATTGCCGGAAATTGCGGGGTCTGTTGCGGCAAACCGAAGGTTCGATGCAACTGGCCCTGTCTTTAGAAAGATGATTGCCCCCCTTTGTCTTGGCTTATTCTACCTTAAACCGGGCAATTTCCTTTACCAGTATGTCGATGTTATCTCTGTTGCGGGAACTTAGATCGTTGACCTCGACAACGGCGACATTGATCTGATCCGCTCCGGCGACCATTTCGTTTATGCCGTTGGTGATTTCCGCGGTCATCATTTGAAGGTTTCTCCCTTCGGTGATGATCTGTCTAGAGCCCTCAAGCATTTCCCCGGAACCGTTTTTGACTATGCTGGTAACTTCGTTAAGTTCTCCGGTGGATTCAAGAATCTGCCGGCTTCCTTCTCCCTGCTCTTCCATGGCGTTGCGAATGTTTTCTTCCTGATCGGCGACCGTCTTTATCCCGCTGTCGATGGCCTCAAATTTGTTGAGCACATTTTCGGTAGACGTGGTTATTTTGTCAATGGATTCTTTGATCTTCTTCAGTACCGCGCTGACTGTTTTTGACTGATTAGAAGAACTTTCCGCCAATTTGCGGATTTCTCCAGCAACTACCGCAAAGCCTTTACCCGCTTCCCCCGCGTGGGCCGCTTCAATGGCGGCGTTCATGCTTAATAAATTGGTTTGGCTGGCGATATTTTCCATAACCGCGTTGATTTCCAAAAGTCCTGCGGATTCGCGGGCGATTTCCTGAATATCCGCGACGACCTCCTGTAAGCCCTGCCGCCCGATGTCGGAAGCGTCCGCCAGGGAGTGAACATGATCGGCGTTCTTTACCAGGGTTTGGGTAACGGATTGAATGTTTGCCAGCATTTCCTCAATGGCGGAAGAAGAACGGGACATGCTGACGGTCTGCTTTTCTATATTTCTGTTGAGTTGGCCGATGTTTCCCGTGATTTGCTCCATGGTGGCGTTGGTTTCGGTAATTGAGGCGGATTGATGTATCACCCTGCCTTTGATGCTTTGGATGTGGGAGACGATCTTGTTGATCGCCGCGGCGGTCGCGGTCATGTTGTAGGCAAGTTCACTGCCGATGTCGAAAAGGCTGACGGTCTGCTGCTTTATGGTGGCGATCAGATCCTTCATCTTGTCGAAGGTTTTATTGAAGAATTCCGCCAAAGCGCCGATTTCATCACTGCGGTTAATGGTTATCCGCTTGGTCAAATCCCATCTTTCGGATACTTCCCCCAGAATACGCATCATTCCATCCAGGGGTTTAAGGGTGCTTCTGATGAAAATATTGATGACGACAAATATCAAAAAGATGACCAGAATCATCATGAAAAAAATGACGGTCATGGAACTTTGCAGGTACATTGCCGGGGTAATGGGTACAAAAGCCGTGATGTACCAATTGAGCCGGGGAATACGGCCTACCGCGTATTGCGCAGAGCCCATGACAAAGGTTTCAATCCCGTCCGGCTCAAGGCCCTGTGCGGTTTCCGCAATCCGGCTTCCATCGCTTACCAGATCGGTAATGGTTTTTTTCTGTTCGATTAAGGCGGCGTCCGCCGCTCCGGTAATCTCGTTTTCTTCGTTAAACAGGTACAGTTGCACCTGGGATAAACCTTCTTCATCAGAATCCCGGCCAAGATTCCCATAAATGGAATCGATAAAAACGGTAAGGTCTATGCCCGTCCCCACGACACCGATAGCCTGCTGGTTTACAAACACCGGCGCGTTGATCCAGAGCATGGTTTTCTTGAGGCTGTCATTGTAATTGATATTAAAGTTAAAAATTTCGGTCTCGTAGAGGGTCATTTTGTACCAGTATTCCGCCGGATCATCGGGATTGATCGTATACACATACGCATCATCGGAATAAAATCTTTTGTCCACATTGTTTACCCAAAAAACGGTATTGCTCTGAAAGGCGTCGCGGTAACCCGCCATTTCCTCGAAAGCGAGGCTTTCAAGTTCGGGATTATCCGGGTTACGGAAATACCGCCCCAAGAGGGGGGAATTGGCCATTTTCACGACAACGGCTATCTCCGCATTGACCCCTTCTTCCAGGCGCATACGCTCGGTTTCCAAAAGACGGATCAGTTCCTGGGAGGCGGTATTGTGGACTATCTGCCGCATAGAAAAGAAAAATGCTCCGGTTCCGCCCAAAAGGACTACCAGAAAGAATATAATAGAAAAAATAAGAAAACGCCTCGTGATTGATGTGGTTTTTTTTGCCATTTTTGTTATGCTCCTCTTTATCCGGACAGACTGCCGGAATCGTCCATGTCCATCAGATATTTCTCTAATGCTTTCATCAGGGAGATAAACGCATAGTCGATGGGGTTGTCCATGGTAACAAAGACCTCTTTTGCTCCTGTGGGCTCGATCTCTATGATAAAATCTATGGCGCGTTCTTTATTTTGTCAAGAATTTCAAATCTTTTTACATAATTATGCTGTGTATTATAAGAAACTACCCAATTAGTTGGTTTCTTACAGGATACAAGAGTCTACTATTTCCTTGTTCAGTAGGGTATAATTTTTCCTTCTCTTGCACAGAGGTTCTATCTCCCGAATGGTGGGCCGTGGCAAGAATTCGCGAACCTTTGGTTCGACGTTTATGGCTACCGATGTCCGAAGCATAGAAAAATTGTATTTTTTTTGGAAAACTTGTCGATAGCCCCCCCAAAAAAATATGAAACAAGTGCGGGGTGTGGCGGGTAAATGTGGGGCAAAATAATTTTTATTTTTTATAATTATTCCAGTGGTATTTGCAAACTACTTGGTTTTTACCAAAAGATAAAACCTAATATTCTTTACCGTAAATAGGTATTGACACTGGAGTTGTAAGTACGCTTCTAAAACTTTTAGACCTAATGGCGCATAACGATGTGTATACGGTTCAAACTTTCCCGCCTTTATCTCCTCAGAAAGTTTTCGGGTATCATCCCGGTATTGCGGGGAATCGTCGGCAACGGGGAAATTAAACATCGTCGTTTCCAAGTAGATTTTCGGGATGCTCATGTAGCTCCAGCCTGACGTTCTTTTACCTGCACCTCAGCAAACCCTTCCGCCACCGCCAGGACGCTTCCCCGCTATAAGGCTATTACGTAACCATTTCAGATTGGGAGGAATTGACATACTGAATCTTAAAGCCAAGCCGGGCACATTCGGTATCCACCCGTTCCCGGCTTCTCCGGTAATAAGCCTCCAGTTCCTCCGGCGTCATGCTCCCGGTTTCATCCTGTATTTTTAACCGTATGGCATGGAGCTCCCGGATGCACCGGGGGGCGGTCATAATTTCCCGGTCATTCAGAAGCCGGGGATCGTTCAGGTATTCCGCAACCGTTTTCGTCATGGTCTATAAGCTCCCGGGGTGTATAAATCCCCACAGACTTGTATCCTTCCCGGGCATTGATCCGGGCCGTCTCTTCAATGGTTTTTCGCTTTACCAGGTGCTGGAAATTCAGGCTTACCATAACGTCTAGTCCATTGACCACCGCAACGGCAATATGACGGGCATCAGTGGGGTATGTCGCTTTTACCGCCCCTTCCCGAACATATATCTCTGCAAGCCGTTCGGTCTGTTCATCGTTCCCCAGCACTTGGACATTATATTCACCCACAAGCCGTAACATTCTTTCCCGGTTTTCTTGATCGGGATCTGCCTGTAATTCATCGGTAGCATATATTGATGTATACGGTTCAAACTTTCCCGCCTTTATCGCCTCAAAAAGTTTCCGGGTATCATCCCGGTATTGCGGGGAATCGTCGGCAACGGGGAAATTAAACATCGTCGTTTCCAAGTAGATTTTCGGGATGTTCATGTAGCTCCAGCCTGACGTTCTTTTATCTGCACCTCCGCAAACCGTTCCTCCACCGCCACCAGAAAATAAAAAAAGGCTTGTAAGTCCTTACAAGCCTTCTAGCAGGGCCAGGACTCGAACCTGGGACCTCCGGGTTATGAGCCCGACGAGCTGCCAACTGCTCTACCCTGCGCTGATATATGTTTCTATAATATACCTATCCACGCAATAAGAGTCAAGCCTGTATGCGCCTTTTTTGAGGATAAATCCTTAAAAAATTCAGCGGATAAGCCGACGGATATACACACTCAAAGCCAAGCCGATGCCGGTCATAGCGGAAATCAGCGCGGAACCGCCGTAGGACATGAACAGCAAGGGGATACCGGTGATGGGCATGATCCCCATAGCCATCCCTACGTTGATGAGAAAATGGAAGCTGTACATGGCGGATAGACCTGCGGTAATATAGGCCCCGAAGGGATCCGAGGCGATCTGCATGATCCGCACGAGCCGTAAGACGATGAGGAGAAACAGGATAAACACCAGCATCCCGCCGATGAGTCCCCATTCTTCGGAAAAAATCGAGAAAATAAAATCCGTGCTTTGCTGGGGCAGAAACCGGTAATGGCTATGGGTTCCCTGGAGGTAGCCCTTGCCCTGGAGTCCTCCGGAACCGATAGCGGTAACGGACTGGATGATGTTCCACCCCGCCCCACGGGGATCCACCTCCGGATCCAGGAATACGATGAGCCGCATGATCTGATAATCCTTGAGTACCTTACGGGCCACATAGGACGCCCCCAGGGAAAAAATGATGATCCCTAAGCCGTATACTATCCAGAAGAAATAGCCCTTCTTATAGAGCAAGAATCCCACCAGGGCGAGAATCCCGATAAGGCTTAAGGCAAGGACCCCCATCCCGATAAATCGGGGATTGGTAATCACCATGATAGAGGGCAGCGCATGTTTGAGAATATGATCCTGCCAGAGGGGCAGCACCATGAGGATGGCGGTTATGGCGATAAAGGCCCCCAAAAAAATAATGTACTTGATGGAAACCCCGGCGATAAAGGTCATCACCAGGAGGATGGGGATGAATACCAGGGAGGTCCCAAAATCCGGCTGGATAAGCACGATGGCCATAGGGATAAACACGATGGTACAGGCCAGTAAAAACCGGATAAATGAAGTGGCTTTTCGTTTTGAAGCGTCCAAATACCGACCAAGAAACAGGATGGTAGTAATCTTGGCGAATTCCGAAGGCTGTATGCCGAAATTGCCGATGCCTATCCAGGCCCTGGCCCCATTCACCGTATGGCCGAACATGCAGGTGTATAAGAGCAGCCCCAAGGTTCCCAAGTACAGATACGGGGAGAGACTCTGCAAACGCCGGTAATCGATCAGGGCAATTATCACGGCAATGAGCAGCCCGCTGGCGCCCCAGATGATCTGCTTCACATATTCGGTGGAACCCTGGATTCCGGAGGAACTAAGCCCTGATGAATAGATAAAAAGCACCCCAAATACCGTAAGCGTAACCGCCGCCAGCAACAACAAAAAATCAATGCCTACTATATCCTGAACCTTCATTTTTTTCCTTACTGCTCATACGCCGTATTCCCCCTATGACGGGGAGTATGGCGGCTCTTCCCTGCGGTCTTGCCCCTCAGGATACAAACAACCGGGGAAACCCCTATCCAGTAAACCATTATTCCCGGCGGCTCTGGACAGGCATGAGGTACTGGAATCCCAGGGCGGCAACCGCTTCCTCATAGGGTTGATCCGCGAAAATACCCTGAAAAATAATGGCCGACGCATAGGTGGCCCACCATTCCCATTTGTTGACCGCTTCCACGATGACCGAAACCACCACCTGCTCTTCAGGGTCATCCGTTTGATAGGGGGCAAACGCGGCAAACCAAGAGTGCCAACGATCCTGGTAGCCCACTTCGCCGGTACCGGTCTTGCCGGCAATCTCCACGGACTTGATGTTCAGGGGAAACCGGGCGGTCCCCTCGCTGATAACCTGCCGCATATCCCGGCGGACCGTCCTAAAGATCTCCTTCTCAATGTCGCTTTGATGGAGCACCTGGGGAGTAACCGTTTCTTCCACCGCACCGGTAAGGGGATTCCGCACTTCCTTGAGAATATGCGGCTCGTAGATGACCCCCTCATTAACGGTCATGGCTACCATATTGGCCATCTGTAGGGGGGTAACCAGGGTATATCCCTGACCTATGGACATATTCATGGTATCCCCTCCCAGCCACCGTTCATGGAACCGGCGATCCTTCCACTGCGGGGTCGGAATGAAGCCCGCAATCTCCCCGGGAAGGTCAATGCCCGTAAGCTCCCCGTACCCGTATTCCCGGGCATAGGAGACGATACGCTCCACCCCCAGGTACTCTCTGCCCACCACCCAGTAGTAAATATCACAGGATTGGGCCATGGCCTGCTGCAGGTTGAGCCGTCCATGCCCAGGCTTGCGGATATGACAGCGCCAGAGCCGGTCCCCATAGGTCAGTTCCCCCAGGCAATCCACGGTTTGTTCTGTTGAAAAAGCCTTTTCCCGGAGAATCCCCGTGGTCATCACGATCTTAAAGGTCGAGGCCGGCGGATAGCTGGACTGTATGGCCCGGTTGAGGAAGGGTTTATTGGGATCGTTAATGAGGACTTGGTAGGCCGCGCCGTTATCATTCTGGTTAAAGATAGTAGGATCATACCAGGGGTAAGACACCATCGCGAGGATTTCACCGGTCGTGGGACGCAGGACCACCACCGATCCGATTCGTTTACCGAGGGCTTGTTCCGCCAGGGATTGAATCCGCCTATCGAGGGAAAGCACCAGGTTCTTTCCCGTGATCGGCGTTTCCCGGATGGTGTGCTCAGAACTTACCCGCCTTCCCCGGACATCCACAGTACGGGTCTCCCTGCCCTCCTTGCCCCGGAGCAGCTCGTCATACTGCCGTTCTATACCGGCCTTGCCGATCATATCTCCCTGCTGATACCCCTTGTTGTACAGCATGGTCAGTTCATCCCGGGTAATATCCCCCACATAGCCCACGATATGGGAGAGGCTGCCCAGCTCACTGGAGGTCCGCATGGGCTTGGATTGCCAGGAAACCCCAGGCAGGGAATCCGCCTGTTCCGCCAAAGCCGCAATGGTGGCAAAGGGTACATGCGCCGCCACTTCCACCGGCTGATAGAGGTAATAGTACTGGACCGGAATTTTCCGATCGATCTGATCCCGGCTAATGCCGAGAATACGGGCAACCCGGCCTATCAGGTCTGATATGGTTCCCTCGGGCACCTCCGCCGGGGTAATGCTCACTGCAAAGGAATCGGTATTAAACACCAAAGGCTGGGTAAAGGTACGGTCGAAGATCTCCCCCCGCTGGGCTGGAATGATCGTAACCCGCCGGGCGATACTTTCAGCGCGATTCCGGTACACTTCCCCGTGCATGATCTGCATGCTGAACAGTTTAAGCGAATAGATCACAAAGATAAGGATAAAGACCAAGGCGATGATGCGGATCCGCTGTACCGGCCGAGGATCCCCTGAAGGAAACTGCATAGAGGTCATAGGGCCTTCCTCCGTTCGATGAGCAGGGTTTTGAAGCGTCTAAGAAAGGCGAATACCAGCGGCCCAGAAACGCTGTTGAACAGGAGTTCAATCCAGAGGGTGGGATCTTTGAGGTTGTAGACCGGCACCCCTTGGGTAAACAGCAGGTGCAGCCCCGCCAGGAGCATCGCTTTGCTCAAGGTTGCGGCGGCGCATAAGACGACAGGAAAAAACAAGGGATCCAGGAAAAAGCTGCCCTTGATGAGGCCGGCGAGGGCCCCGATCACGGTTCGGATCAGGGCGTTAAGCCCCAGGGGAGCCGCCGAGAGAAAATCCAAGAGCAGGCCGGAAACAAAACCGGTCAGTTGACCGGTCATGGTACCGTGGGTATAGGCCATGAAGACCACGATGCCCAGCGCCAGGTCCGGAACCGCCCGGTACACCGCAAGCCGGGCGAGGAGGGTCGATTGCAGCATGGCCGCTGCCAGGGCAAACAGCGCGGCTCCGATAACATTCTTAGCCATTCCCTTCCTCCCCGGCGGGGCTGGTTTCCCCAGACGCGGGATCTTCCTGGGGAGCGGCGTCAATGACGAACACATATTCAAGCCTGGAAAAATCAATGGCCGTTTCCACCGCTACCTCCATGGAAATTTCATACTCCTCGTAGCGTACCGTACTCACCCGGCCTAGGGTAATCCCCGGCGGGTACACCCCGCCTCGGCCGCTACTGAGGCCCATACCGCTGGTGATGATAATATCCCCCTGATTGATCTCATTCCGTGCCCGTTTCTGGATAAACCGCATGAGCAGGGGGAATTCCGGGCTGCCCTGGCCTTCCACAATGCCCTCGTACCGTAGTTCCGCAAACCGGGCGGCCACAAAAGAACTCGTGTCATAGAGGGGCATCACCAGACTTTCAAACTGTCCTGCCTGCAGCACCTGTCCCACCAAACCCTGGACACCGTTTTGATAGGCGATAACCGGCATATCCTTAAGCACCCCGGCTTGTTTTCCCTTATTGATAACAAAGGCCGAGAAGAGGTTATCCGGGTCCCGGCCGATGATCTCCGCAGGCACATGCTTATACCCCAAGGACTCGGAAAACCCCAACTGTTCCCGCAAACGCCGGTTTTCCTGCCGGATCTCCGCGGCGCTCCGTTCAAGCTGCTCATATCGGTTCATCCGGCTGATTAATTCCGCATATTCCTGTCTGAGGGTCGCCAATTCCCGGACCGAGAGGACCGTCCGGGATACGAACGAGGTAAGTTCATAGATACCAATACGGACACCGGAAAAGAAGGACAGGCCCACATCCTTAAAATCAACGATAAATCCGCTGTCTGAAAAGTACAGTAACAAAAAAGAAAGCAGGGTAAGGGCCACGAACACATACACTTCGGCGATGAACCGGCCCTTTTGCTTTTTACCCTCCTCCATCCCCATATCCTAGTTGTTTAAACTATCGTAAATCTGACGGCTGTTATCGAAATTCTTCGCAAATTCAAAATACTTTCCCGCTCCCAGGGCAACGCAGTTCAAGGGATTCTCCGCCACAATAACCGGCACCCCGGTCTCCTTGGAAACGAGCTTAGGCAAGCCCTTGAGCAGAGAACCCCCGCCGGTCATCACAATGCCCCGCTCCACAATATCCGCGGCTAATTCAGGAGGGGTCTTTCCCAAGGTGGCCTTAATCTCATCAATGATTTGGGTGATGGGGTCCTTGAGGGCCTCCCGGACCTCCACCGAATCGATCTCCAGCCGCCGGGGAAGGCCGGTAATGGCATCGGTACCCTTGATTTCCACTTTTTCAATGGTCTTGTCCGGCGCAGCGTTACCGATTTCGATCTTAAGCCGCTCCGCGGTCTGTTCCCCGATGATAAGGTTATGGACGCTGCGGACCTGCTTGATGATGGCCTCATCAAATTCATCTCCCCCCAGGCGTATGGCGTTGGTAACCACCATGCCTCCCAGGGAAATAACCGAAATCTCCGTGGTCCCCCCCCCAATATCGCATATCATGTGCCCCATGGGTTCAAAGATGGAAATATCCGCGCCAATGGCCGCAGCCAGGCTTTCCTCGATGACCATCACCTCCCGGGCCCCTGATTTATAGGCGCATTCCTCCACTGCCCGGCGTTCCACCTCGGTGATACAGGAAGGAATGCCGATGACCATCCGGGGTTTGACAAACCGGTACCGGGGAAGCACCTTGGAGATGAAAAACCGGATCATCTTTTCGGTGGATTCCAGGTCCGCAATCACCCCGTCCCGCATGGGCCTGATGGCTATGATATTCCCCGGGGTCTTCCAGAGCATCCGTTTCGCGTCGGTTCCCACTGCCACCACCCGCTTGGTACCTCGTTCAACCGCCACCACCGAAGGTTCATTGAGCACGATGCCCTTTCCGTGTATATAGACAAGGGTATTACAGGTCCCTAAATCAATGCCGATATCTGAAGAATTATTCCCAAACATAGTTTCTCATTTCCCTCCCTTTCTCTCCACCTTTTTTTGCACTATTCATCGTTCTTTATCCGTCGTCATCTACACATTGAGCCGTGCTCTGGTCGGCTTGTGGGTTGGATCGATACTGTATGCTTTCCGCCATTCCGCCCGGGCCCGAATCGGGTCTCCTGATTCGGCATACAGTTCCCCTAATTGATAATGGGCCTCCGCATTTTCACCGCCTTCGCTGAGGATAGCCATATATTGGGCTTCCGCTCCCTTGCGATCCCCCCGCTTATCCAAGATGGAGCCTAAGAGCAGCCGGGCCACCACCAGGGTCCGCGAATCCTTGGATATATCCACACAGCGCTGCAGATAGGCGTATGCCGTATCCCGCTCTTCCAGCGCCAGATAGGATTGGGCAATGGAGAGGAGCAGCAGGTCTGAAGGATAGGCCACCCCTTCAGATTGCACCTCATCCTGCGGATCCAAGGCCAAGGTAAAGGAGGCTACACTATTCCGGTAATCCCGCAAGGCCGCATAAGAAAGCCCTAAATACTCAGGGATATCCTGAGCCTGATAGGATGAGCGTCTGGCCTCCTCCAGAAATTTAACCGCTAAATCCGCAAAACCAAAACCTTTATAATAATAAGCCTTCCCGAGTACGTACTGAATACGGCCATCCAGGACACCTTCTTTGGATAAGAGGGCTTTCCGCAAGGACCATATACAGGCATCAATATACGTCAGCGTATCAAAATTATTGATCTGGGCGATGGCAAGCTGATACGCTGAAAACCCGTGGAGTGTTAAGAGCAGGGGATCCAGAGGTCTATCCTGCAGCAGTTCCCTGCTTACCCTGAAGGCTTCATCATAGGAACCGGCTTCCCACAACTGCACCAAGTCGTTTTTTTCGTTCCCTACCTTTTTATCCCCTGTACCCCAGGGTATCAAAAATACTCCTACCAGTCCAATGATCAGTAGTACCGCCACCACCACTAAAACGGTATGCATGGTCTGTTTCCGGTGCAGATACATGCCATAGGCAGACCGGGAATGTCTATCAACCATATTTTTATAAGGTATACTACAAATACGAATAAAAAGTCAACGGCGGGAAAGCCGTCCCCTGCAATGGCGCGCTGGGTTTATCCTAGGGCAACGCTGATTAACTTGATGCTAATCAGCGTTGCCCTATGGTTTTTCTCGTTTTCCTGCGGAAAACTGCGAAAAACCACATTAAAGGAAGCACTGATTTATTCTCGATTGAATAAATCAGTGCTTCCCTCAGTACCCGGGGAGACTGGCGCCTGCAGGTATGCTATACTGTTTCCTATGCCGTATACCTGTACCATAGAAACCCCCCTCGGGCCTATGCAAGCAGCCGCTGAAGCGGAGGCTTTGACCGGGCTCTGGTTCCAGGGGCAAACCTATTATCCCCTCCATACGGATACGTGGATTGATAAACCGGATTATCCGGTGTTCGGGCTCCTCCGGCGCTGGCTGGCGGGATATTTTACCGGGCAGAATCCCCCACCGGATATAACCCTAGCCCCGCCGGGTTCCCGGTTTCGTCAAAGGGTGTGGAAGATCCTCCGAGAAATTCCCTACGGCGCCACCTGCACCTACGGTTCCATTGCCAAACAGGTTTCCTCTCCTAGGGCAGCCCGGGCTGTGGGGGGCGCTGTGGGGCATAACCAGATATCCCTCTTGATACCCTGTCACCGGGTGGTAGGAGCCGCTGACCAGCTTGTCGGGTATGCCGGAGGCATCGAAAGAAAACGGGCACTTTTGGAACTGGAAGGGAATCAGAGCAGGACCCTATGAGCGCACCATACCGCCGCTGCTAAGGCATCCGCCGCATGGTTTGGTTTGGGGATGGCATCAAGCCCCAGGATGATCCGCACCATGTCCTGGACCTGGGTCTTGTCCGCTACACCCCGGCCTATCACGGCTTGCTTTATCCCCTTAGGGCTGCACTCCTGTATGGGAAGCCCCTGTTCTGCCAGGGCCATGCAAAGTACCCCCCGGGCTTCTGCCACCGGGATGGCGCTCGTTACATTCCGGGCGAAATAGAGGGTTTCCAGAGCGGATTCCGTGGGTTTATACGTCTCCAGTACCTCACGAAAGCGGGTATATATCCAAAAAAGCCGTTCCCCCCGGGGCCAATCCGCCGCAGTTTCAATACACCCGTGGGCAATGTACCGAATCCGCTGGGTATCGAATTCAACCAGCCCCCAACCGGAAGCGGCCAACCCCGGATCAACCCCGATAATACGTCGGATCCCCGCGCTGGGGATCCGCGGGACAATACCGGATAGGGGATCCCCCCTATTCAGCCTCAAATCCTTCGGGGATATCGATGTTCGAATAGACGTTCTGCACGTCGTCGTTTTCTTCGAGACGCTCAATCAGCCGTACCGCTTTGGCGGTGGCGTCGGTATCCAGGGTTACCGCGACTTCGGGAACCATACTGATTTCCGCGCTGAGGGTTTCAAAGCGTTTATTTTCCAGGCTGTTTAATACCGGTTCAAAATCTTCCGGCGCGGTGGTAACTTCAATAATTCCCTCGGCAAGGCTCACATCTTCGGCGCCACCCTCGATGGCCACTTCCATGATCTGGTCTTCGGTGTACTGCTCGCCGTCCAGGGTGATGATTCCTTGGCGCTTGAAGAGCCGGGAAACCGAACCTGCAGTGGCAAGCTGGCCTCCAGCGCGGGTCAGAATATTCCGTATATCCGCGGCGGCCCGGTTTTTATTATCCGTCAATACCTCTATGAAGATCGCCACCCCTCCCGGGGCATAGGCTTCGTAGACCAGTTCCTCGTAATTGACCCCTTCAAGCTCTCCGGTTCCCTTTTTGATGGCCCTATCGATATTATCCTTGGGCATGTTCGCACCCCGGGCCTTCAAAACCGCGGTTCGCAGTCGGGGATTTCCCTCGATATCCCCTCCTCCCATACGCGCGGCAATGGATATTTCCTTGATCAGTTTGGTGAACATCTGGCCGCGTTTTGCATCCGCGGCGCCCTTCTTGTGTTTAATCGTCGCCCATTTGCTGTGGCCCGACATGATAACTCCTTAAAAAACAAACGAATGATAGCGCTATAATAGCATACGTTCTATAATACCATACTAAGCGGCCCTCCGTCAATGAACCAAGATAGACGCATCAGGGCCACAAGGCGGCATACCACCGATTTCAATACCGGCCGTTTCAGTACTATCATTCCGCATATCCATTTTTCTGCGGTACTGGTTCTCGGTATGTCGTTTCGGAGAGGGGACATGGCTAGGGGCCTCTTGAAAAAAATATTCCCGGGGCGGTTGACACCAATAGATAAATATGTTATCTTATCCATACATAGTTATATTTATATAACTATAATACTATTTTCTATCTTTTAGGAGGTTCTTATGAATGTAAGGTATTTCAAGTTGGCCATACCACGAATCCTCTGTGCCCTACTGGT
>JAISPY010000231.1 GCA_031274565.1 Treponema sp. | reverse complement strand
ATTCGGCTATTTCGCTGATTGAATCAGGTAAAAACGCCTTCACCGACCAGAACATCAACCTCATCTGCCTCACCTTTAAGGTCAACGAGACCTGGCTGCGGACCGGGAAGGGCCCTATGTTCAGCGAGGAAGCGCCTGAAGAAGGGGAATTGCTGGACATATTCCGCAAGCTCTCCCCCCACATGCGGCAATCTATCCTTAAAATTACCCAGGATCTGCTGGATGCTCAGGAAAAGGCTGATAGTGCCGGGGCTTCTTATAAGGAAACGAATGAACCGGATTTTGCAGCCAAGAGCCGGGCATAATACACCCCCATCCCTGCGTTTGGGGCACCGCAGCCTGGTAAAAGTTCAGACGCCCTTGTATTTTTCTCAAGAATTCGGCATAGTACCCTCATGCCTATAAAGATTCCTATGGCTTTACCTGCGTATAACGCCCTCAGAGAGGAAAACGTCTTTGTGATGGCTGATGTTCGGGCCTTGCAACAGGATATACGGCCCCTCAAGGTGGCCATTGTCAACCTGATGCCCACCACCTTGGACACGGAAATCCAATTACTCAGGCTTCTGAGCAACAGTCCCCTGCAAGTGGATATAACCCTCCTCCGCATGGAAAGTCACGAGTCCCGCAACGCGCCCCCAGGACATCTGGAGCGGTTTTATGTTACCTCTGAGCGTATCATGGATGAACGCTTCGACGGCCTTATCATTACCGGCGCGCCAGTGGAGACCCTGGCCTTTGAGGAAGTGGATTACTGGAAGGAATTAACCGCGGTAATGGACTATGCGTCCGCAAATGTGTGGTCCACGTTGCATATTTGCTGGGGCGCCCAGGCAGGACTGTACCACCGTTACGGCATACCCAAGCGGGAGCTGGACCAGAAACTGTTCGGGATCTTTCCCCATAAGGTGCATGAACGCCGGATGATCCTATTCCGCGGTTTCGACGATGAATTCCTTGCCCCCCAGTCCCGGCATACGGAGAGCGACCGGGCGGCCATCGCCGCAGCGCCGGCCCTCACGGTTCAATCGGAAACCGAGGAAGTGGGGGCCTTCATTGTTACTGCCCGGGAATGTCGGGAAATATACGTGACCGGTCATCTGGAATACGATCCCCTCACCTTAGACCGGGAATACCGCCGGGACCTGGATCGGGGACTTCCCATCACCGTCCCCAAGAATTATTACCCTGCGGATGATCCTGCCCAAATGCCGGTGGTCCGCTGGCGTGCCCATGCGCATCTTTTTTTCTCCAACTGGCTCAACTTCGTGTACCAGGAGACTCCCTACAATCTGGCGTATCTTCGCTAGGACTTGGGATAGCCCCAGCGTATTCGGATTGCCCTATAGCCATAAGAAACCACGGAAGCCCTGGGGATCAACCGGAGCAGGCCGGGCGAGGGCACATAACAATTTTTGTCCACGGATTACACGGATTAAGAAGGAATCACGCGCTAAAATCAGTGTAATCGGTGGATTTTTTATCGTTATACCCGCTCATTACGCTCATTTTTGCAAATTAAGCACGGTGGTCATTCCCTCATTCGCGTTAATTCGCGTCTTTCGCGTCTTTCGCGTCTTTCGCGGTCTCTTTTGTGTATATGCGCCGGTCCTGGTGATCTTTCTTGATCGCCCAATTTATGGTATACTACACGTAAAGAGATGAAAGGATTGCAGCGCATTCTTACCAAACTTGAGGGCGCAGGCCGTTATTTTGTGTTTGTGGGAGACATACTCCGCTATGCCCTGAAAGGACCGGTTCGGGTCTCTCGCTGCCTGGCTGAAATAGAGCATCTGGGGGTCAACTCGATACTGATTATCATGTTCTCAGGGGGCGCCATCGGCATGATCTTCGCCCTGCAGATGGTGGCCATGCTGCAGCCCTTTCAAGCGGAGATAGGTACCGGCGCGGCGGTGGCCGTGGCATTATCCCGGGAGATGGCCCCGGTGATCACCGCCCTCATGCTCATCGCCAAAAACGGCTCCGCCATGGCTGCGGAACTGGGAACCATGCGGGTTACCGAACAGATCGACGCCATGGAATCCATGTCCATAAGCGCGGTGCAGTACTTGGTGATCCCCAAGGTCATAGCCTCCTTCCTGGTATTCCCCCTCTTGACCCTCTTAGCCAACCTGGTGGGCGCTTTGGGAGCCTATATCGTTTCGATTTACCTTTTTGATATCGATGGGGCTAGTTACCTGGATTACATGTTCAGCTTTTTAAGTCCCCGGGATGTGTTTGTGGGGCTTATCAAGGCTGCGGTGATGGGCCTTATCGTCGCCACCATCTGCTGCTTTTACGGACTCCATGCCTCCCAAGGGGCAAAAGGAGTGGGAGATAGCGCCACCCATGCGGTAGTGGCTTCTTCAGTGGCGATCCTGGTGGCGGATTACCTGCTCACCACCATCATGCTGCGGTTTATATACGCATGAATGCAAGCAAACCCATCATCCGGACCTGGAAGCTCCATAAATCCTTCGGCTCCCATCAGGTATTACAAGAGGTAAACCTGAACATACCGGAGGCTTCGATCTGCGCCGTTATCGGCCAAAGTGGTACCGGGAAAAGTGTGCTCTTCAAGACTATCATAGGGATGATCCCGCCGGATGGGGGCCAGGTCTGGTTTAAAGATACGGAATTAACCGCCCTCCCGCCGGATAAGCTCATGGCCATGCGGAAATCCTTTGGCTATGCCTTTCAAAACGCCGCGCTCTTCGACTCCATGACCGTGGAAGAGAACCTGGCCTTTCCCCTCAAAGAGGTGCTCCGGCTGAAAGACCGGGAAGCAATCAGGAAACGGGTAAGCGAACTGCTTACCTGGATCGAACTGCCCGATATTGGCGCGAAACGGCCGGATGCATTGTCCGGCGGGATGCGCAAACGGGTTGGGGTGGCCCGGGCGCTGATCCTGCGGCCGGAGGTGATCTTCTTTGATGAACCCACCACGGGCCTGGACCCGGTCTTGTCTGAAACCATCAATAACCTGGCGGTCCGGGTACGCCGGGAACTGGGGGTCACCTGCGTGATGATAACCCACGATATTCCTGGAGCCTTTCGGATCGCCGATACGATCGCGTTCCTGGATCAGGGGCGCATCATCGCGGAGGGAAGTCCCGCTGCGGTCGCCCGGTCGGAGCATCCCCTGGTGCAAGCCTTCATCCGTATTTCCTTCGTGGATAAAGGCGTATTGAGCCTATGATTTCCCGCTATGTTAAGGTGGCCCTCTTTTTCATCCTCTTGGGAACCGGAGGCGGGGTGTATATTATGCTGTCTGCCGACGGGCTTAATGATTTTAACACGACCCTGTATGAAGTTACCCTCCCAGACGCTACGGGGCTTTCTACCCGGTCTAAGGTGTTTCTTGCGGGGGTTGCGGTGGGGAAGATCCAGAAGATACGCCTGGCAGGTACGGAAGCCCAACTCAAAATCGCCTTTCTCAAGGACCTGGAAATCCATGCGGATGCCCGGATCGCTCGGAAAGCCTCTTCTATCCTAGGTACTTCCAGCCTTACCCTGGAGCCGGGTACCAAGGGTTCCCCCCTGCTTCCCCCCGGGGGAACCCTTGAGGCGGACCGGAACCTCGGGGATATGCAGGCCCTGATGGGTACGGTACAGGACCTGGGGGGCCAGCTCTCCAGTATCCTGGAGGAATTTCAGGCAAATCACCTGGCCCTGCTCGCGGTTTCCCTGGAAACCTTCAATGTCCTGGCCCATAAACTGGAAGAGCGTTCTGAGGCAGAACTGGATCGGATCTCCCGGCTCCTGGAAGCTTCGGCGGTCATTGCGGAACAGACCGAGCGGCTGTTAGGGGAACGGGAAGGGGATATCGGCGCTTCCCTGGGGGAGACCCGCCTGGCCCTGGAAAACATCCGGGCCATTACCGGGGAAATTCGACTGGGCGAGGGAACCATCGGGCAGGCGATTTACGATGACCGGCTCTACCGTGCGCTCCTGGCTACGGTCGAACAGACCCAAGACACCGCGGCAAAGCTTGGACGGACCTTGGATACCGCCAATGGGGTGGTGGAGCAGGCCGGCGGAATCGTGGAACGGGCTATGGGTTTAGGGATCCAGGTGGATAGCCAGGTCCGGTATGATCTCTTGGCGGAGCGGTTCAGGGCTGGGGCTTCCCTCCGCTTGGAACCGGCGTCGAATGACCGCTGGTACCGTATTGGGGTACGCAGCGTTCCGGAGGGACTGAGTTCCCGAACCATTAAGACCACCATTACGGATGGGGGCGTCTTGTCGGAAGATATTACTGAAACCCGATTTTCCTTTGCGGTGGATGCTGAATTGGCCCGCTGTTTCGGTCCCCTCACCATCCGGGGAGGGCTTTTGGAAAACACCGCAGGATTCGGCGTGGACCTTCAGCCGCTGCGCTGGATCAGTCTTTCCGGGGACTTGTTTGATTTCAGAACCGGAGCTGCGCCTAATCTGCGGGGTGCGCTGACGGTGTATCCCCTCTTTGATCCGCAATCGGATAAGCCTTGGAATTGGTTCTATGTACAGGGGGGCATCAATGACGCCCTGAATGAGCAGCGGGATTTCTTTATAGGCGGGGGCCTGCGCTTTGCCGACCGGGAGGTAAAGGGCCTGGTGGGTCTCCTCCCTGCTTTCAGCAAGTAGGACCCCGCGCTTCCCGATGTAGGTGGAGGGCTGGTTCCTTCCATGGGCTTACGCTATGAGGTGAAGCGCGGTAACGTACCGCTTTTACGAAGAGACTGCCACTCCGTGCCGCCCGCGAATCGCTTCTTGTTCAGCGCTCATCTGGTGGATGGCCAGGGCCGCAGCCTGCTTCAGCTCTTCCACCGAAGGCCGATTGAGTACGGTCAGCCGGAATATGGCGGCCTCAAGCAAGCCATACAAGAGATCATCCACATTCCTCACGGTAATCGGCCTGAAGGCCCCTTCCCGAATGCCGTCAATAACCATGGTTGCCAAGATATGCCGCAACCGAATGGTTCTCCGGCGGACGCGGGTTCCCGGGTCCGGCGCTCCCTCCCCCTTGGAAAGACCGCGCAGATAATCCAGCACCACCGAAAGTAGCCTGCGGTTTTCTTCTAGCCGGTCCATAATCACCGACAGCACCCGGATGAGTTTATCCCCACTCATAAGTCCTGCCTCTTGGCGCACCCGCAGAATGTCGGCCTCCACCACTCCCATAAGCTGCTTGATACTGTAGTTAAAGATGTCCTTCTTGTTCTTAAAATACAGGTACAGGGTCGTCCGGGTGATGTTCGAGCGATCCGCTATCTTCTGAAACGTGGCAGCCTCAAATCCCTCGTCCACAAAGACATCCAAGGCATGTTCTAAAATATCCCTCCGCCGCTTTTCATGTTCTATCACAATGGACATGCTCCCCATCATAGGGTAAACAGGAAAAAATAGGAAGGGATAGCGCCGTTGGTGATTTCCTTGCAGGAGTCCGCCTTTCCGCCAAAGAAGGACTCGAAACCAGGATGATCCGTGATGATCCCCAGTTTCCAACCGGGAAACCGTTGACCCAGGGTTTTCAGTTCCCGGTAGGTGTTTTCCGCGGCTGCCCGATCTTCCAGCCGTTTCCCGTAGGGCGGATTGGTTATAATGAACCCCCCGGTATGGTCATCGGGCGCACGGGCTTCCCCCATGGGGAGCACCTTAAAATCAGGGAGCCAGGGTAGCTGCGGCCCCCTCCGGATTCCCCCGGCTGCGGCCCTTTTCCCCTGGGCCAACTCATAGGCCCGTACCGCGTTGGAACAGGCGATAGACACGGCCCGGGGATCCCTATCGCTTCCATAGATTCGGATGGTCCGGGAGAAATCCACCCGTGTGAGGAGTTCCTCCCGTATCGCAGCCTCCACCTCCCGGTTCCCGATAGCCAGGTCTGAAAGGGTAAAATCCCGGCCCAATCCAGGCGCCATATCCCACGCGTACAGGGCCGCTTCTATGGCGATAGCACCAGAACCGCAAAAGGGATCATAGAGGGGGAATTTCCGCCGCCAGTTGGCCAGAAGCAGCAAGGCCGCCGCAGTGGTTTCCCGCAACGGCGCGATACCTCCCTCGATCCGGTAGCCCCGCTTAAAGAGCGGCTCCCCTGAGAGGTCCAGGAGGAGGGAGGCCTGATCCTTTTCGAGGTATACCCGGATTTCCGCTGGTTTTGCTCCAGAGGGTAATTCCGGAAGGCGGCTCAGCTTGAAATGCCGGCACAGCCGGTCTGCTGCGGCTTTGTGAACCATGCCCTGGATAGCGGTAACCGCCTGGAGCCGGGAACGGTTCACCCGGACCTTGGCCACGCTCAGGCCCATGCCCCGGGGGATGAGGTCTTCCCAGGGGATTGCCTGGACCCCGTCAAAGAGGGCGTCAAAATCCGCAGCGGGAAAAGCCCCGGCTTCCAAGAGCACCCGGTCCGCGGCCCGCAGGCTCAAGAGCGCCCGGTAGAGGCCCGCCAGGTCCGCCGTAAACCGAACCTTGCCAAAGCCGGTACTAAGCACCGGGAGGCCGAGCTTTTTTACTTCATGGGAAACGAGCTTTTCCGCGCCCACCGCGCAGAGGGCAAGAGCGGTCATCATAGTGTGCATACGGCCAGTGTAGCATATTCCGCCGGTAGGATGTAACGCGTTCTTGAAGATACCCAGGGCGAGCGCATTAAAAATTGTCGAATTGCTTATAAAATTGGCATGATATATGCTATAATAACGCAAAGTTACTCTTATGGGAGGAAATCATGGAAACAAAAACCATAGCGCCCGGACGGAGTATTTCAAGGCCGTGAAAGACCCGCGCATAGAGCGGAAAAAGGGCGGCCCCCGTTGTGGATGCCCCCCGCTTACTGCGGCTTAAGCGCCGTGTAGACAGGAGTCTTTCCGGCGGGGATGTAGAGCGTAACATTGTTAGCGTTCCGGCTGTTGACGACGTTTTGGCCCACCCATAAAGCAAACCGCCGGTTTGCGGCAGGCCAAAATGTGGCGGAGAAAAACCCCACAAAGGGCGTAAGCCCGACTGGGGTTTTCGGAGCCCGAGCCGCCTACTGGCGGCGTCCCCAGCTTCGCTGGGGTGCATATACAGACCTGTTGAGACTGTCGAATTAGTCCCTGATATGCCAAGACAACACCATATATAGTATAACATTCAACAATAATAAGCTCTATGTAGTGGTATGAGGACTACAAAATTACTTTTCCGACAGTCTCGTTATGCGACGTTCCTGCTCCTATTTATATGCATCTTTTCTATTTTCTATATTAAGAATAAATATTAAATAGTCATTTTCATTAAGTTTATAAAACAATCTGTAATCCCCTATTCTAAAACGATAAATATCATCATGTTTTCCCTTTAACTTTTTAATATTTGGGCTAAAATATGGATTTTTTCTTAACATGGGATAAACATATTCCAATATTTTTGGATAAACTAAATTATATTGCCTCAATTTAATTTTCTTTTGAAAAAAATCAGTTTCCGCAATTCTATAATTATCCAATTATTTT
>JAISPY010000221.1 GCA_031274565.1 Treponema sp. | reverse complement strand
GGTTTTAGGATACAACAATACCATGAACACAAACCCTACGACCCCTCCTCCCTGGGACCGGGTGGTCGCAACCCTGGAAGCATGGCGTAAAGGGCTTCAGGAAGAACAGCGCCCGGAAGACCCTGGTTCAGCAGAACCTGCGGTAAGTACCGTGGCGGAACACTATAAGCGGGACCCCTGGGCGATCCTGGTTTCCACCATCATTAGCCTCCGTACCAAGGACGCGGTTACCCTGACCGTATCTCAAGGCCTCTTGCAAAAGGCCCCGGATCCGGCGAGCCTTCAGGCGCTGCCTGAAGAAGACCTGGCCCGCCTCCTGTATCCCGCGGGATTCTACCGGACCAAGGCAGCGAATCTCAAGAAAATCGCCGCTATCCTCCTCGACCAGTACCAGGGCCGCCTCCCGGCACGCATGGAGGAACTCTTGGCCCTCCCGGGAGTGGGGAGAAAAACCGCGAATCTGGTCTTGACCGAAGCCTTTGACCAGGATGGGATCTGTGTCGATGTCCATGTGCACCGGATCAGTAACCGCCTCGGGTGGGTTCGATCCGTCACTCCTGAACAGACCGAAACCGCGCTCCGGCAGACGCTTCCCCGGAAGTACTGGAAGGGTATCAACGCCCTCTTGGTGCTCTATGGTCAGCGTCTCTGCCGACCGGTAAGCCCCTTCTGTTCCCGCTGCGTAATACACCCCTACTGTGAACGCCGGGGGGTGGAGCGTTTCCGGTAAGGGCCGTCCCCTAGCAGCCTGTTGCACTGGTAGATTTTTGCACCAAAACTAACGTCGGACCAAAGGTCCGCAAAATTCACAAGTATTGGGCTGCTTATGGAGTTTGCAGGGTAATCGAACCATAGGTTCGCAATCGCCTGATCGGCGATTTTTTTTGGATTACATGCGCGAAGCGCAACAAACTCCTAGGTTAGGCTTGTAAGCCCACTTCATGCCGATAGCGAAGCAGCAGTTCCACAAAGGCCCGGTTTCCCATCGGCGCTTGGGCGAAATAAAACAGATGGCTTTCACAGGGGCAATCCGAACAGCCGAACCCAGGGATCCCCCTGCCCCCTAAGGCCTTCAGCTCACGGGCCAGATCACATTCCAGATTCCGGTAGGACATGATGGGCAGGGCTTTCATGGTTCGGGTATGCGGGGTGAGATAATCCAAATGCCAGTGCCGCTGCTTTCGTACTTTTCGCAGATGCCGGTTGAGCCGGTGGGATAGATTTTTCTGAGCGGACCCGACATACACGTACCAGCCCGGGGCAAAGGGGATGGTCATCCGGGAACCTACCTGCAGGTTCTTTTCCTCGGGCAGTTCAAGGAGTATCAGATAAGTCCCCCGGTTGCTTTCAGCCAATTCCCCATGACGAAGATCCACCGGTATCGAGGGGACGGCTAGGGTGGTCTCCCCTTGGGGGGTACAGCGGAGCAGACTCGCATGGATCTGTACCGTATCGGCCCAGCGGCTCAGGCCGGCGGCAAAGCGGGGGTCGGTGTGCAGGTTCGGGATAAACACCCGGGGATTACCGTGGACAATGACAAACAGCACATGGCCGTGATACCCCTGATCCGTCAGAACCGCGAGTTCTTCTAGGTGCTTCAAGGCCCGTGCGCTGGGCGCGTCGGGAAACATGGCCACCCGGTTCTCCACCAGGGAACAGGCCTTTACCTCGATAAGATGGCGCTGGTTTTCCCGGTCAATCCCCATGAAGTCAAACCGGGAGGAACCGACCCGATACTCAGGATGCAGTTCCTGGAGATCCGGGATGAGGCGTTTCAGGATCAGGGCCTCTGCCGCACGATTTGCCCGGGCCGCAAAAAGCGGTGCCACCCCATCCTGGTAATATACCCCCACGACGGTCCAGGGGGTCTTGGCCGGGGAACCGGCTTGCACCCTGGAGGATTGCCTCCGCTCCAGGATCAGCCGGACTCCGGGAAAAAGGAATTCGATGAGCCTGCCTGGATTGGGGCAGTGGCATACCAGTTCCTCCAGGCCATCTTGGGCGATGATGAGGAAACGGTTGGGCCGGCGGAGCAAGAAAGCTTCCCGGTCATTGGTAAAGAGCTGTACCTGGTCCGTCCTATTCATGGGGGAGCATGCCCGCCCCCGGCGATGAGCTCCCACTGGGTGGCCACCATGCCGCAAAACATGCAGATGAACCCCAAGATGGTCCATGAACCCAAGGGTTCCGCCAGGATGATGACCCCGCCGATTGCGGCAAAGACCCCTTCCAGGCAGAGGATGATGGTGGCGTGGGCCGGCGGAGCATCCCGCTGGGCTACCACCTGAAGGGTGTAGGCGACGCCTACCGAGCATATACCGCCGTACAGTATCGGCAGCAGCCCTTGGAAGAGGGAAGTCCCGGAAAACGGCTCGGTACCCAAGGCGACGGCCAGGGAACAGATGCCGCACCAGGCGAATTGTCCCGCTGAAAGGATGAGGGGATCGACTTTTTGTACCAATCGATCAATCACCAGGACATGGAGGGCCCAGAAGATGGCCCCTATCGCGGTAATACTATCCCCCAGATTGATGGCGCTCATATTCTTCCCCGCAGCGCTGAGGAAAAAAAGCCCCACCAAGGTACATGCCGCACCGATCCAGGTAGGAAGTCCGGTCTTTCGTTTCAGGGCGATGCCGAAGAGCGGTACCAGCACCACATATAGCCCGGTAATAAACCCGGCATGTCCTGCAGTGGTGTAGATAATCCCTATCTGTTGCAGGGAGGCCCCGATAAAGAGGCAGCTTCCTGCCAAGAGGGAAGCCCGGATACAGGCCTTTTTTCCCGCTCCAACGCTGCTTCCCCGGGATCTTCTTCGGTATATGATGAGGGGGAGGAGTGAAAGGCTCCCCAGGATAAAGCGTATGCCGTTAAAGGTAAAGGGGCCCACATACTCCATGCCGGTACGCTGGGCAACAAAGGCAAAACCCCAGATACAGGCGGTTAGCAATAAGAGCGCATCCGCCCGCAGTATGCGTGTATGCATGCCTCCAGGATACCCTAATCAGGAATAAAGAGGAAGTCCCGGTCAGCCTTTTCTATACCCCTCCCAACTTCTTCTTATGGGCCAGAGTCCATTCCGGGGCAAGCAGGCGGTCGACGCAACCTACGGCCAGGTATAGAAAAAAATGAAAAAAATGCGCAGGTCCTTAGAAAAAAGCTCCTGGAATGGTTCTATGGGGTTATCCTTCCCTAAGAGGATGTATGCGGCGATCCCGAAGCTCACCGCTTTCACCGAGAAAAAATCAGTCCAGTATGGTTACCTTATAGGCTCGGTACCGGGTTGCGCCGTCCCGTATGCTTCGTTCGGTATCCTCTTCATAGAGATATCTGACTTTCATGCCCACCTCTAAGTCACCAAAATCCTTATTAGTAACGCTGTCGTAATAGAAGAATACATTGTTGATTTTCTCATCTTTAATGAATCCAAATCCATTTTTAATACTGATTATGGTAGATACTAAGCCCGGCTCTTCTCTGGTGGAGAACGGTTTTGTGTTGATACTGGGATCTATGTTTCCCCCATCAGTATCTCTTTTTTCTTTAACAAAGAGACTATTGATGATTTCACTGGAAGCGCATTTGTTTATCCGTTCATGCATAAGCACCGGATAGAGCACTTCGTCCAATAACTGCCGGGATGTTCTGGTTTCCGCTACCGCGCCGTTTTCGTTGTAATAGCTATAATCCCAACTGATAAGCATGACCCGGGTACCCAAGGTGTTTAATTTCCTCACCAGAGGAACATAATCACCGTCGCCGGCAACGAGAACCAGGATATCAAAGCGTTTATAGATCGCCAATTCGTAGGCTTCCAGGGCAAGCCATACGTCGATGCCCTTTTCCTGCCAGGTGTTGTTTTCACCGTACCGTAAGGGAAGATAATGGGTAACGATATTTTCTCGCATTAAAATATCCTCAAATATCCGTTCACTTTGCACTTTTTCCCCCATATCTTTCGCTGAAGAACGGCCCCGGAAGTAATGGGCGTCAATGATCTGACAGTGGCGCAGATCATCTATCTTCATGATAGACGCTATTTCTTCGCGGATAAAATCATGCAAGCCGGCAATGCTGATGCGGGATTTCCGTTCGTGTTCATACTTATAATAATTACTAACTTTATAAAAGTAGTAGCCGTCATAAAATATACCGATACGGATGAGGTTTTTTATGTGGTTCTGCATAGGTATTTTTCCTTTTATAATTTGGTGATGATTGCTAAAAAGTCCCGTGCCTTGAAAAAGCCCGGCAGGGGGATTATTATTGAAAACCATAAAAGAGGTGATACGTTCAAAGTACGCTCTCATGTTCAGTGTTTTCTGGTACGCTCTGATTTCCGGTATAAGCGCCGACTCATTCCCGCAGGTGTACTTATTTCGCAGCTATCTTTTTTTAGTATTCTTTTTGCTGATACCGCACCGGCATTCCAAACTCCTCTTGGACCAGTATGAGGATGCTTATAGCGTATATCCATTGTAGTTACCGGGTAATACACGAGGTCTCCAAACCGCTTTTTTTTACATACATCAACATAAAATCATGGTTATCAGAAAACCGCTTTGCGTCATTCAGCGGTGAAATTTTTTTCCCTCCAAAAAATCGTATCCCCTACCAAGCGGAAATTCGCCTGCTCCAGGTACATCCTGCACCGCCATCGGTTTATCTCGGGATTCTTCACCTGGTCGTTGCCCGTGCCCTCGTATTCACTGCCTCCCCATTGCCATATTGTCAAATAGGGGTTTAGGATCTTTTCTTTGCCTATCCTGTCTAAAACCGGCATGGCCGGACCGCTCCTTGTAGATTTCAAGCTATCGTACCATAACAATACGGAACAGAGCACCCCCTTGCCTCGGGTTACCGCTGACACGGCCAACCAGTACCGTGCTGCGGGAACCAGCAAAGCGGACCCATAGATCCAGAATGCCAGGTATAACCGAAAGTATACCATCGAGGTTCTTACCGCTAGGGGCAAGGTCCCGCTCTACCGTATGAGCGGGCTCGGATACACCGATACGAGCCTTTTAAGCCCTCTTGATCCGGAGCGCGGAACATGGTTATATCCAGCCTTGCAAGCTGGAATCCCCCTCACCGCAGCCGCTTTACACGAGTTGCTTCTCTTGAAGACGAAGCGCCTTGCTTACGGCAGTGGCTAATTGATCCGAACAGGAGGTTGGGCGGCCGTTACACTGGATACCCTTTAAGCGTTTGATAAGCTCCCCGGTTTCCATGCCTTCCACCAGGATAGCAATGGCCTTGAGATTGCCATTGCAGCCATCTTCAAAGGCCAGGTCATGAATTTTATTATCCCGTATGTTAAACCGGATTCTGGAAGAACAGGTTCCGGTGGTTACATATTCATACATGCGTATATGCTCCTCATGCGTTACTTATAGTATACGTTATTTTTCGGTTATTGTCATAGCCTTTTATGCGGTTGATGTTCAAAGCCTGCAAGCATAGGTCCCCGTAATCCCGGTAACGCTCTTGAAATAAGGACGGATATGAGGTAAGATAGGGCACTTTAATGATCAGAAGAGGTTGAGGTGATGGCACAAAAACCAAAAGTAGCATTAGTGAATTTTAAGAAAGAATCCTTCATCATTGTTGAAGGTACGCAGAATCCCGACCGGTTCTTTGTCATCCGCGAGGGAAGGGTACGGATTTCCAAAGAAGCCGAGATAGTTAAAGAAGAAGGGAGCGATATTTTAGTCCCGGGCGATTTCTTTGGGGTTATCTCTACCATGTCTTCCCACAGCCATATCGAAACCGCTCAGGCTATAACCGATGTCTTACTCATCTCCATTCATAAGAGCCAGTTTGAGGGATTAGTACAGCATAATACCCCCATAGCTATGAAGATCATCCTCTATTTTTCCCAACGGATGCGGTATTTGGATAAAGCGCTGGCTCAGCTTACGCTGAAGCATAGTGCTGAGGGAGAAGAGGGTTCTGCGCTTTTTAACAGCGGAGATTATTATGATAAACAACAGCAGTTTACCTCGGCCTATTATGCCTATCATCAGTATATTAAGTACTATCCTGAGGGAACCCATGTGCAGGAGGCAAAGGATTGGATAGGGAAGTTTGAGCGCTATGGCCAATCAACTACCTTTGAATTCGACAAAACGCAGTTGCGGAGAATCTATACCAAGGATACGATCCTGTTTGCCGAAGGAGAACCGGGGGATGAGCTTTTTATCATCGAGAATGGCTCGGTCAAGATCACCAAAGTCGCTAATAACAATGAAATAATCCTGGCGGTGCTTAAACCAGGGGATATATTTGGGGAAATGGCCTTACTTGAATCCAAACCCCGGTCGGCAAACGCCATAGCCTATGAAGATTGTACGGTGATGCCCATAAACTGGGAGAATTTTCAGAGCATGGCTAAAACCCAGCCCCAGATTATCATTCGCTTGACCCAGCTCTTAGCTGAACGCTTATGGGTCATCTACAAGCAGTTGGCAAATACCTGCATTATCGACCCTATAGGGCGTATGTACGATGCGCTGCTTACGAATCTTGAAAAGAACAAGGTACCCTTGGAGAAGTTTTCTGAGTATACCTTTAATTTCGGGCCAAAAGAACTCGCTGCCATGGCGGGGGTCCCCACGGAACAGAGCGATACCGTGGTGCAGCAATTTCTGAAAGAGACTACCTGCATACGGCTGGCGGGTGATAAGATCCATACCACCTCGCTCGAAGATATCGAAAGACAAAGTGCATTGTATAAGAATCTGCAGCGGCGCCAAATGGCCCTGGACCAGAACAAGTTGGCAAAGAGATAAGGAAGACCTCATAAAACATGAGGCAACCAGTAGGACCTGTTCGTTTACCCGCTTGTTCCAGCATCGGGTGAAGACGGGTATCATCGACATCAGCCAGTTCAAAAACGCCAAGCCCTAGATACCTCGATCTGCGTCACCGGATCCTATACAACGACTCACGGGCTTTTTCCCGCACCATCTCATACCGATCCTCCAGGGCCTTTTGAAGGATGTTGACCAGGCAGTCTTGTGCATCCGTAGCAGCGTTGACTAAGGACCCGCGCTTCCCACGCCCTGATTCATGGGGCTTTATGCTGGATCAATGCTTCCAGGGACACTATGCAAGCTCCCCCAGCACGTCCCGTATCAG
>JAISPY010000163.1 GCA_031274565.1 Treponema sp. | reverse complement strand
GATGCGGCGCATTTTTTTAGAAAAAATGGCCCATAACGCTGGTTATCCGTCCATGCCCCCGGGGGAATTCCAGGGAGCTCAGGATTTATCCAAAACCCCGCGCAAGATCTCCAGTCCTTGGTCTATCTCCGCATCGCTGATGCTATAGGGCGGGAGGAAGCGGAGGGTCTTGGTTCCTGCAGAAAGGATGAGCAGTCCTTGGTCCAGGGCTTTTTCCAATACGGGCCGGGCTTCGATGCAGATATCCACGCCTATCATAAGCCCCCGGCCCCGGATCTCCCGAATCTGAGGATGCCGCCACCCGGCTAAGACCGTCTGAAACCGCTCCCCTTTCCGGACAATCTCCGCGAGAAAGCGGGGATCCCGCACCGTTTCCAGCACCAGGAGCCCCGCCGCCGCAGCCAGGGGATTTCCACCAAAGGTACTGCCGTGGTCCCCGATACCCAAGACCGCTGCGGCCTTTTCCCCTGCCAGGACCGCGCCCACCGGCACTCCTGCGGAAAGTCCCTTAGCCAAGGTAACGATGTCGGCCTTGACCTGGTAGGCTTCACCGGCGAGAAAGGTTCCCGTCCTGCCCACGCCGCACTGAATCTCGTCAAACATGAGCAAGATGTCCCGATCCGCGCAGAGCTTGGCCGCCGCCGCTATATACGCCGGGTCCAGGGGGAAGACGCCGCTCTCCCCCTGGATCACTTCCATGAGCAGACCCGCCACAGACGCCGGGTCTAACGAGCGGTCCAGCGCCTCCAGGTCCCCCGGAGGAATGAAGCGGAACCCTTCAGTAAAGGGGCCGAAGTCTTTATGAAACTGTTCCTGCCCCGTAGCCGAGAGGGTGGTGATGGTCCTCCCGTGGAAACTCCCCTTGAGGCTTACGATGGTATGCCGTCCGGGACCGTACTTCCTGAGCGAATACTTCCGGGCTATCTTACAGGCCCCTTCATTGGCCTCCGCACCGGAATTCCCGAAGAAGACCTTCCGCATCCCCACCGGAGCGCAGGCAGCCACGAGCTTTTCCGCAAACTCCAAGGACACCTCACTCTGGTAATAATTACTCACATGGTTGAACTTGGCCGCCTGCTCCGTAATGGCCTTAACCAGGGCTGGATAGGCATGCCCCAGGCAATTCACCCCAATTCCCGCCGTGAAATCCAAGTACCTTTTCCCAGCCTTATCCTTGAGCCATGTCCCCTCTCCAGAAACAAAGCTAACCGGCAGCCGATGATACGTCTGCATAAAAACATCCGTCATTATGCCCCCTTCGTTATTTCTTGTGCATTATGCTATCATAGTCCCGATCCGCTCATCGGTAAAAAGCTCGATAAGCAGGGCATGGGGAAGCCGTCCGTCGATGATATGGGCCTGCTTGACCCCTCCATCCAGGGCAAGAACACAACAATCCGTCTTGGGGATCATGCCCTTGCTCACCCGGCCCTCTCTTTTCAAGGCTTCCAGTTCAGGCTTCGTGATTGCCCTAATAAGGGAAGCCGGATCCTGGACATCCCGAAGCAGCCCCGGTACATCGGTCATGAGGAGGAGTTTTTCCGCCCCCAGGGCAGCGGCGATCCGGGCTGCGGCAATGTCCGCATTGATGTTCAGGGCATGCCCCGCAGCGTCTCCAATACCCAGGGCAACCGAGGAAACCACGGGAATGGCCCCGGAATCCAAGATGCCCTCCAAGACCGAGGTATCCAGGGTTTCGATCTCCCCCACCAAGCCCAGGTCCTCGCCGGCCGCGCGGAAGCGCCTGGCCTGGAGCAGGCCGCCGTCAATACCGCAGATGCCCATGGCCCGACCCCCGGCTTGCTGAATCAGGGAGGTAATATCCTTATTCACCTTGCCGCAGAGGACCATCTGCACGATTTCCATGGTTTCCTCATCGGTATACCTAAGTCCTTGGACAAAACGGCTCTCCTTGCCCAGCGCCTGGAGCATGGCCTCAATCTCCGGGCCGCCGCCGTGGACCAGCACGGTCCTGATACCCACGCAGGTCATGAGGATCACATCTTGGATGACCGCAGCCTTGAGATCCCGGTGGATCATGGCGTTTCCGCCGTACTTAACCACTAGAGTGGCGCCCCGGTAGTGCTGGATATACGGCAAAGCATGCACGAGCATCTCCGCCTGGTCACGGTAGTTATGGTTGGTATGCTTCATAGGTTTCCCGGTATAGGTATACCCTATTTTTCACTGCTTGTACAAGATCGGGGGACAGGGCCGGCGCATATAAACAAAAGAGTCCGCGAATGACGCGAATTATGGAATGGGCCGTATCACCGCGCGGTATGTTTGCAAGAACGAATGCCTCAGGGGGTATCTTGAGACGGTACGGCAAAGCGTTACAAAATACGGCGTTCCTCTTGAAATATACCAAAAAAGAGGCTCATTGGACAGTAGAAGAGTTGCTGGCCGGACACGACCCAGTTCGCTACGATAGTCGAGGAACGGCTGGGGGTGATGCTCAGGTAGAACCGATCCAGATACTACCGGTGCTGAAAGCGAAGGTGCCCCCAACTAACCCTCGACGCTGAATGGGGGCTTTTCATAAACCTCCGCCTTTGACCCTACGCAATCGCAGTACCC
>JAISPY010000095.1 GCA_031274565.1 Treponema sp. | reverse complement strand
GACGGCCCAGTGGGGTCCCTTCACCAGCACTCAGGCTGTTGGAGACTACCTAGGCTCCACAGGTACCGCTGGTACTACTATTACTGCCCCCATCCCCTTAACGGTGAAGATCCCCAATAGCGACTGGGGAAATCTACTGACTACGCTGGGAAACAAGAACAAGTACGTGAACCTGGACCTTTCGGACAGTACCCTGGGAACGACGTTTAACCCAGGAAGCGCCAATACCGGGGAGCAAAGGATCGTGTCCCTCGTCCTGCCTAATGATGCCACAAGCATACAGGGGAGCGCATCAGATAGCGAGCCAACCTTTAGGTTCTTCACCGCCCTCAAGGACATAGGGGGCGCATACATCGAGACCATCGGCGGACGGGCCTTCCGGAACTGTCCCGCGCTGATGACGGCGAGCTTCCCGATGGCAAGAACGATCGGCGAATTCGCCTTCACCGACTGTAGTAGCTTGATCTCGGTGAGCTTACCGCAGGCAATAACGTTAGAGCGAGCTGTCTTCCAGCGCTGTATCGCTCTAAAATCGGTGAACCTCTCGAATGCATCGGTGATCGACTATTACGCCTTCTCCGAAACCGGCCCCGTGGAACTGACCATTACCCTGGGAGTTACGCCCCCCTCGTTCGGAAGCAATCCGTTCGCCGACGTTAATACTGCCAAAACTGTTATCCTCAAGGTACCTTCTAGTGCACTAACGAGCTACCAGAGTAATACCACCTGGAAGAACGAGTTTACAGGCGGCAACTCGTCAATCACCCTTAGCATTCAAGCCTATTAAGCAGGAGGAACCCCTGGGGTATCTGCGGGAGCTATCAGCCCCCGCAGAACTCCGGGCATTCGGGCCGCAGGGGAGCACTCTCGGGCTGGGGACAAGCAGCAAAACGCCCATGCTTCGCTCGTAAGCACGTCCAGCGTTCCCAGGATAAACCCATAGAACTAAGCGGGTTCCAAGCTCTGCCATTTTGGAACTGCCTCATCTGAAAAGAAAATTATTGAAAGTTATGTTTCAGCTTCAGCCGTAACTGATATATAGTATATTACCCACAGGGCCTATAGAGATAAACATACCGTATTTGATTTATTGAAGAAAGTATTACAAACGTTATATGTTGCTACCGTTACGGATAAGCATATGTATGAAGCATGGGATAGTGAGTGGGATGATTTTGAGGATTCGATTCAATATATCGCAGGGAAAAGTATCTCTGCAGCATATATCATAACAAGGAATAAAGCGGATTTTCGTAATAGCACCATTGAAATAGTAACGCCAGAACAATTTATAAATATCATTACTGATAATCATGAATAAATGAGCTGATTCTAAAATCCGTTACATCCGCGTAATCGGTGGATTTTTTATCTTTTTTATACCCGCTCATTTTTGCGCATTAAGCACCGTGGTCATTCCCTCATTCGCGTCTTTCGCGGTCTCTTTTGTTTACATGCGCCGACCCTGGGTCCCTAAGCCCTGCCCCTGGCAAAAAAAACGCCCAGGGTGTATAGTTTATCCAGGAGCCATGAACCGACCGCTCCCCAGCGCATCCCCCGGGAGCCATACCCTGGTACCGGGGAACCCTGTTTTGCTGCGGCAGGGATGGGACCGGCTCCTCAGAAAAAGGATGCTCCCGTTTATCCGTTACGGGTATCCTAAGCCCCAGGAGCAATAACTATGCTGGTGTATAAAGGCGTTCCCAAAGAGGAAATAAAAAAATTGAAAATCGGGGATTTCTTTGTGGATTCGGAAATTGTCCATCTGCAAAAAAACGGCCGAGTCGTCTCTATCATTACCAAGAACGGAAGCGTTTTTAACGCCCATCACAAAGAGTTCACCTATAATGTGTTCAAAAAGATAAAACAGCCGAAACCAGGGAATACGCCCTAGGTAGTTGCGTCGTAAGCCCCTGGAAGGCCTGTCCCGCACGAGGAGGCCCCGCAGGATCCTGAAAAAGCCGCGGGGGAGGGCGGTACTGCCCAGGGGCAGCTTCTTCGGGGCTTTACCCGCGGGGACGCTGATCCAGTACCCGGGTTGCCTTGCCCTCGGATACGGGTAGGCTGCCCCGCTCGTGCAGTTCTATCCGGGGGTTGATGAAGATGGACGCCTGGAGGGTTTTGCGGATCCGCTCCTTGAGGGCATGCAGCGGCCGGGTATCGTCCCTGAAGCTGTCCTGGGCTACTTCGGTTTTTACCGTGAGCCGGTCCAAGACCCCTTCTTTCTCTACCACGATGAGGTAGTTGTTTCCCACCTCTTGCATGGACATGATCACCTCTTCGATCTGGCTGGGGAAAAGGTTCACCCCGTTAATGATGAGCATATCATCGGTACGGCCCGTGATGCGGCGGAGTCTGCGGTGGGTTCTTCCGCAGGGACACGGCTCAGTATAGAAGCCGCTCAGGTCCCGGGTCCGATACCGGAGGATCGGCGTAGCCTCCCGGCAGAGACAGGTGAGGACCAATTCCCCGGTTTCCCCCTCAGGCACCGGTTCCAAGGTATCGGGGTTGACGATCTCCCCGATGTAGCCGTCTTCCCAGAGGTGCAGCCCGTTCTTGGCCTGACACTCAAAGGCAACTCCCGGGCCGTTCATCTCCGAAAGACCATAGGAATTGTACACGTCGATCCGGAGGAGTTCCTCAATACGCTTCCTGGTATCTTCTGAATAAGGCTCGGCGCCGGCAAAGGCACGGGTGAGCTTGATACGCTCCCGGCGCACTCCCTCTTCCTGCATCTTGGCTTCCACATGGAGCAGAAAGCTCGGAGTAGCGTGGACTACGGTGGTGCCGAAGTCCTGCATCAGCTTGAACTGCCGGTTCGTATTGCCTGACCCTGAAGGGATCACCAGCATCCCCACTTCTTCCCCACCAAAATGAAAGCCCAAGCCACCGGTAAACAGCCCATAGGTGATCATGTTTTGGAACACATCCGCTTTCGTACACCCCGTGGCGTAGATGGACCGGGCCACAAACCCGGTCCAGCGGCGAATATCCGGGCGGTTAAAATAAATCGTCGTAGGGGTTCCCGTGGTGCCGCTTGAGGCATGGAGCCGTATCACCTCGTCCTTAGGAATGCTGAGGAACCCGTAGGGAAAGCCTAAACGGAGGTCCCCTTTCGTGGTAAAGGGAATCCGCGCCAGATCCGCGAGACTTTTGATGTCCTCTTCGCTCTGTATACCCGCCTTGGAAAGCCGTTCCCGGTAAAAAGGGGTTCGTAGCGCATGGGCTACCGCAGATCTGAGCTGTTTAAGCTGAAAGGCTTCCAAATCAGCGCGATTGAGGGTTTCCATTTCCTGGTTCCAGTATTGATACGTCACCGGTTTGCTCCTGATTGAACAGCGGCTCTTCCCAGGCGAAAGGCCTTTTGGTTTACCTCCCCGACCGAAGGGTCCTTAGAGGCAAACAACGCCGCGATGGTGTGTTCCAGGGTTTCCGCGGAGATCGGAAGGAAGGGAGAGGCCGCGCCGACCATGACCATATTCACGGCCTTGGCAAGTCCTGCTTCTTTGGCAAGCTGCGCTGCCGGGGCAATACGGTACTGGGGAAAGCTCTGAATAATCTGGTAAATGAAATCCAGGGCCGGGTAATCGGGGATATTGACCACCGGTTCCGCAGCGGTTACCAGGGTCCCCTCCGGGGAAAGCCAGGAGGCATAGCGGAGACTTTCCAGCGGCTCCATAGCGATGATCAGGTCTGCTCTACCTTGGGGTACGAGGTCTGAGAAGATAGGCCCGCTGGCTATGCGGAGGTGCGCCAACACCGCTCCACCCCGCTGGGCCATACCATGCACTTCGGATTGACGCACCGATAAGGTTGCGGCAACTGCTGCCTGGGCAATGATGGCGGCCAAGGAAAGTACCCCCTGCCCTCCTACCCCGGCGAGGATAATGTCTTGTTTCATACCTGGGTTCCTTTACGATACCTGAGGCAGTTCCAAAATGTCAGATTTTGGAACTGCAACCTTGAAAAACGCAGTTTCGTAAGGCTTTAGCCTGAGAAACTGCAAGAGCTGATTCCAAAATAACCAATTTTGGAATCAGCTCACCTTAACACTAGTTTAAAAAAATACCGGTATTTCTCTTTTTGTACAAGGCCGGTACACGGGGGTCCAGGGCCGGCGCATATAACCGCGAAAGACGCGGATTAAGAAGTGTGGTCATTCCATAATTCGCGTTAATTCGCGTCATTCGCGGACTCTTTTGTTTATATATGCGCCGGCCCTATTCCATACCCCGCTGAGTATGCTAAACTATACTTGATGATACGGGAAAAAAGTCTTGTGGCGTACAAGAACCGGCCTGCCCTGGTAAACGAAATAGGGGAGAAACTCGGCATAACCGTGCTGGGAGGCGAATCCCTGCGGGTTCGGGAAAAGGACATTGAACTGCTCCATCCAGGGCCGTGCAGCCTTGAGCATCTGGTGCAGGAACCGCCAGCCGGAGATGTCCACGCCGCCTGGGAACTGCTGGAGGGGAATAAGGTCTCCCTTAAAGAACTAGCCGAGTTGGTCTATGGGGAGTATACCGGGAATACTGCCTGGGCCGCCTATCTGCTCCTCAAGGATGGTCTGTATTTCTCCGGGGACCTCCAGGGGATACAGAGCCGGCCCCCTGAAAAACTGGCGGCGGACATCAAGAAGCGTACTGAAAAGCAGCGGGACCTGGCGGAGCGGGAGGCCTTTCTGGAACGGTTCAAGACCCGGACCTTGCAGCTCCCGGATGACCGCCGGTTTTTCCTGGATGTGGAAGCCCTGGCTTACGGTAACACCGATAAAAGCCGTACCCTCAAGGACCTGGGGATGAGCGAATCTCCCCAAGAAGCCCATAGGGTACTCCTGAATGCGGGAGTATGGACCCCTTGGGTCAATCCCCACCCCCGGCGGTTTGGCCTTTCCCTGGTTTCCGCGATCCAGCCGGTACCTCCGCCTCCGGCGGATGAGGACCGGGTGGATCTTACCCATCTTAAAGCCTTTGCCATTGATAATGCCTGGAGCGATGATCCGGATGATGCGGTTTCAGTTGATCCTGGGGAGGGATCCTGTCTCTGGGTGCATGTGGCGGATCCCGGGGCTTCGATCCTTCCCGGAAGCCCCGGGGATAGGGAAGCCCGAAACCGAGGGGCTACCCTCTACCTGCCTGAAGGAGTTTCCCGGATGCTCCCCGAGGAAGCCCTGTCCCGGTATGCCCTGGGCTTGGAAGCGGTCTCTCCGGCCCTGTCTTTCAAACTGCTCCTCCATGAAGATGGTTCCCTCCAGGATACGGAGATCCTGCGTTCTTGGGTCAAGGTAAGCCGTCTGACCTACGAAGAGGCCGACGCCTTGATCCAGGAAGCGGTCCCCCGGATCCCGGAATTGACCGCCCTTTTCACCTGGGCTGGGAGAAATCTGGCTCGGAGACACGCCGCAGGGGCGGTATCCATGGAATTCCCCGAGGTGCATATCACCGCGTCAGAGGGAGCAGTACGCATTGAACCGCTCCAGGTCTATGGATCCGCGGATATGGTCCGGGAATGTATGCTCCTCGCAGGGGAAGGAGCCGCGCACTGGGCCTTGCGGCGGCGGCTTCCCTTTCCCTACGTGAGCCAGGAGACCGGGGACCTTCCCCAGGCCCCCTTAAACGGTTTGGCCGGTTCTTACCAGCTCCGCCGCTGTATGCGGCCCAGAACCCTCTCGGTCAAGCCAGGGATCCACTGGGGCTTAGGGCTTGATGTATATACCCAAGTTACCAGTCCCCTGCGGCGGTATACGGACCTCTTGGCGCACCAGCAGATCCGGGCCTTCCTGCGGCAGGAGTCGGCATTGGAGGAAGAGGAACTCCTCTTCAGGCTTGGCGCGGGAGAAGCCGCTGCCGCCGCAACCGTACAGGCAGAACGAGCCTCCCGGGCCCACTGGATGGCCGTGTACTTATCGGAGAAAAAAGGCTCCTCTTGGGAAGGGGTGATGCTGGAAAAGCGGGGAAGCCGGTACCTGTGCATGATCCCTGCCCTTGGTCTTGAGACCCAGGTGGCGGTAAAACGGGAACTGGAACCGAACGAGCGCATCCTCCTCACCCTCTCCACCGTGCGGATCCCTGAGATGGATCTGGTCTTTGTAGCAGCATGATAGCGCCGGTACTGGTCGAGAGGAGGCAAAATGGCGTATACCCAGGGGCGTGTACCAAAGATAGAAAAAAAGAAAAAAACAACTAAAAAGTACGTTTCCGTTTGTGAAACCGGTCGGAACCATCTTGACATACGTGTAATTTTGTATAAAATTAAATCTATATGAGTGACTATCTGGATCCCAATAACGAGGAATTGCTCAAAGACTTTTTCAGCGAAGCCCAAATGCAGGTGGATACCCTGGAACAGAACATTCTGGTTCTTGAAAATGAGGGTGGAAACCGGGATGCGGTGGATGAAATTTTTCGGGCAGCTCATACCCTGAAAGGGGGAGCCGCGACCGTAGAAATGATGGAACTTTCCCATTTTACCCATCTGGTTGAGGATGTATTGGATGCTATTCGTTCCGATGCAGTCACCATAAATGAGGATGTGGTTGATACGCTCCTGGCTGCCATTGATATTATCAAGGCGATGATCACCCAGCGTATGGACGGTTCCGTATACACCGAGGATACCAGCGCGATAGAAGAGCGTCTTTCGGTTTTGTTGCCTGTAGGTTCAAGCCACAAGAAAGGAACTGCCAAGCCTGCGGATCCCCCCCCATCGGTCCCGGCGGCTGCCTCTGCGCCTCCGCCTCCTCGGCCAGCGGTGGAGTTCCAAGCGGTAGGGGGCCTCTCGGAATACGATCTGCTGGAGCTTAAAGAGTCTGGGGAGAGCGGTGTACCGATTTACCGGATTTCGGTACGGTTTGATGAAAATAGCCTGATGAATACCGTCGGGGGTATTCAGATCTACGCTTCCCTCAAAGAGGACGGTACCATACTCAAAACCGCGCCGGATTTTGAGCAGCTCTATGAGGATAATTTCTTCTCCGTAGTTGATTATTATATATCCAGCCGTAAGAGCGTGGATGTGCTGCGGCGGCATGTACTCATCCCTGATGTGAGCCTTGGGGCGGAAATTGTCAACATAAACGATATTGCGGGGGCGGCGCAAGCCCTTTCGGTGGCGACGCCCTCAGAACGGCCGTCAAAACGGGAAGCGACGCAAACATCGGGTCCTGCGGTTGCGGCGGCGGCTCCCAAGGTTGTTCCTGGGGAAGCGGAAGAGCATGGCACCGGCGCCAAGGTCGGAAGCGCCAAAGAATCCGCAGACGCCAAAAAAGCCGGAAAAGAAGCGGGTTCCATCCTACGGGTTGACTCGAAGCGGATCGACGACCTCCTTAACCTCGTTTCTGAAACGGTTATCACCAAGGCGACCTTTAATCAGATAAGCAATCAATTCAATGACCTGGTCAATGAATTGCATAGCTTGGAAACCTCCTATCGGGATAAAATTAAAAACCTCTTTGATAGCCTTCCGAGTTATCTGGAAAGTATCCAGGGGGGACGTTCCATCAAGGACATCCGTAAGGAGATTGGCGAACAATACGGAGATATGTTCTCGCTGTTTGACGGCTTTGAAGCTACGGTGAAGAGTAACGTGGGTAAATTCCGCTCCACTTCCCAGAATCTGGGACGTATCACCGGCGAGCTTCAGGAAGGGGTCATGCGGATCCGGATGGTGCCGATTAGCCAGATCTTCGGCCGTTTCCCCCGTCTGGTTCGGGACCTTTCCAAGAGCCTTAACAAGAAGATCAATCTGGTGGTCGAAGGGGAAGAAACCGAGCTGGATAAATCGGTTATCGAAGATCTCTTGGATCCCATCATGCACTCGGTCCGCAATTCAGTGGATCACGGTATTGAATCCCAGGAAGAGCGCCTTGCCTCGGGGAAACCTGAAGAGGGGATGGTGCTGCTCAAGGCAACCAATGAGGGCAACATGATCATCATCGAGATCGCCGATGATGGTAAGGGTATTGATGTGGAGGCGGTCAAGGCAAAGGCCATTGAACGGGGACTCATCCATCCCAATAAGGTCTTGACCGACATAGAAGCCTTTAACCTGATCTTCGAGCCAGGTTTCTCCACGGCCAAAAGCATCACCTCCATCTCTGGTCGGGGGGTAGGGCTGGACGTGGTCCGCAGGCAGATTGAAAAGCTCAACGGTACGGTTACGGTGAGTTCCGAGCGGGGGAAGGGGACCAAATTTATCATTAAGCTGCCCCTTACCTTGGCGATTATCCAGGGTCTTTTGGTCCGAGTCGGTTCCGAGATCTATTCTATCCCTATTACGTCGGTCATCGAGAGTCTCAGGATCAAGGCGGAAGACATCCGGAAGATCGACAACTATGAGGTTTTCAACATCCGCAATGATGTGGTTTCCCTGCTGAGGCTGAACCGACTTTTCGGGATAAAGACCGAAAAACAGCAGGAGTATAATTTCATTGTCATTGTGGGAAGCGCTGAAAAGAAAATGGGCTTCATGGTAGACAGTCTTATTGGTGAGGAGGATGTGGTTATCAAGCCCCTACGGGATCAGTACACCAACTCTCCGGGTATTGCCGGCGCATCGATCCTGGGAGACGGTTCAGTTTCCCTGATCATTGATGTGAGTCAACTTTTGGAACTGGGACTCCGCAAGGAATTGGAACAACGCCAAATCCGTGAAGCTTCAATACGGTAACGAGGGAAACTATGGCGATGATTAAAGACTTGGCAGCGGTAAACGCCGAGTTACAGCAGCAAAAAGAACGAGTTGATACGGTTGATTTTAAGATGGTAACCTTTTCCCTGGCGGGTAAAGATTATGGGGTCGATATTATGAACGTTAAGGAAATTGCTAAGGCTGATAAGTTTACCTATGTGCCGAATGCAGCGTCCTTTGTCCGGGGGGTGTATAACCTTCGCGGGGATATTATTCCCATTATTGATCTCAGATCCTTCTTTCATATAAAGTCCGAACGCCGGTCCGACGGTCAGGAAAACATGCTCATCCTGCATTTGGATGAGCGGGTGTACGGAACCATTGTCGATAAGATAGACAAGGTGGTGGCCATCAATTCCGCGACCATTCAGCCCCCCCATCCCATGTTTGGGGAGATCAACAACAAATTTATCAGCGGAGTGGTGGAAAAGCAGGGGGATCTCTATATCATTCTTGACGTGGTCAGGATGTTTAGTCCAAAGGAAGAGGAGAAGCAGAAACCACGAACCGCGATTCAGGAGACTTCAGCGGATAACTATTATGTGCCTCCGGCTCCTACTCCGGAGCAGGCCCGGGAAAAGCTGGCCGCTATCTCAGATACGACCCTGGGTTTCATCAGAGAAAGCCTCGCGGCCCTGAAACGGTTCTATGTCAGTCCGCTTAACGATGAATGGTTCCGCAAGCAATTCATGGAATGGAGCAGTACCCGCACGGATGCGGATATGCAGCTTAGGCATGCGGCGGATGCGGACGAATACCTGGGAAATTTCTATTCTCCTCATGTAGGGGAATTCTGGGGTGACGCTTATGCCGCTCAGGTCAAGGATGTACTGCCGGATCTAGCTTCTAATAACATCCAGGTATGGGAATTGGGCTGCGGTAAGGGCTATGAAACGTTTTCGTTTGCTTGTATACTTAAATTAAGGTATCCCAATGGGCATATCAAAATTTGGGCCAATGATAATGATATTATGGCTATAGCGGATGCGCCTAACATGACCTTTGATCTGAACAAGGTACCGGAATATTGCCGTGCTTTCATGGTTAAGGGACGGAATGGATATAGTTTTAATCAGGCTATCAAGGATTCGATTGTGTTTGAATACCACGATGTCCTGAATAACAATTCCCTGCCGGATTTGAATATCATCCTGGCTCGGGATATTATTTCTTTCTTTTCAGTGGAGAATCAAGATCGTTTGATCGCGGATTGCGTTGAAAAATTAAAAGACAAGGGCATCATTATCTTGGGAAAGAATGAGGTCTTGTCCGAGGATGTGTGGACACCTATTGGGAGTGATTTGGTTTCTGCATTTATGCTGAATAAAAGTTAATTCTTATAAGGAGCATTTATATGAGAGTTGAATATATTAACCCTTTTGTCGAATCAGCCTACAATATACTCAAAGAAGTTCTGGGCACTGACGTCGTCCGAGGATCCCTGTACCTAAAGTCATCAACCATGGCGATTCAAGGGGTTGCGGCATTAGTGGGTCTGGCTGGTGATGTGGAAGGGCGGGTGCTTTTCGATATGACGAAAGCTACTGCTTTGGCAGTAGCGGGAGCTATGAACGGAGGTGAAAAGTTCACGGTTTTGGATGAAATGGCAAAGGCCACCATTCAGGAACTAGCCAACATGATAACCGGTCAAGCGGTTACCAAGCTCCATGATCTTGGTTTTAAGTTTGACTTGACCCCTCCCGCACTGTTTACCGGTGACAACATGGAGGTATCGAATAATCTCAAAGTGGAGGCCCTGATCGTTCCTATGGAATTGGGTCCCCACGGTAAAATCGAGGTCAATGTGGTTATTCGTGAGCGAGTGTGAGGATTTTTCTTCCCAGATAGCTTGAATAATATATGGAAATGAGGTAAGCTTGAAAAGCCAGTTGTTCGATAGTCCGTTGGAGCGCAACAGGGAGGTCGGAGAATTGAGGGCGGTTAGCTCAGTTGGTTAGAGCACCAGTATGACACGCTGGGGGTCACAAGTTCGACTCTTGTATCGCCCATTTTGTAATTTCTTGTACTATAAGGATTTACCGGTTTTATTTTTGTATAGGTAGCATGTCTCGAATAGAGGGAAAGGGTGGGCTTGTTTTTCTGTATTCGGGATGATCGATGCCAAAAAATACATCGTTATTTTGTATCCTTCCTCGGGGTTGCCAGAATGGGTGTGTTAGTTTTTCAAACTTCCCCCAGTGAATTTTTCCCGTACGGTAAACCCAAGTCGGCGGCGGATAAGGGCGCCCTGACGCTCATCCAGTTCCTCTTGAACCAGCCGCAGCTTTGTCAGGATGGCTTTTAAGGAGTATGGGGAGGATCATACGAGTTGGATTAACCCGTTCAGCCATCTAATTTCCTTACCCTACAATACATTAGAAAAGTAAATGCCGTTGTCCTGGGGTACGTAGCTTGATACGGACTACCCGGGCCAGTATAGTTAGGGTATGGAACAACTAAAACGGACCGCTGACTGCGGCGCCCTGCGGAGACAGGATGCAGGCAAAACCGTGGTATTAAACGGATGGGTACACCGGAAGCGGGACCACGGAGGCATCACCTTTATCAACCTCCGGGACCGCTACGGCATTACCCAGGTAGTGGTCGGGGAAGAAGCCCCAGCGGAATGCAGCGATCTGAGCGTTCTTACCGCAGAACTGCGGAACGAGTACTGTATTGCGGTGCAGGGAACGGTCTGTCTGAGACCGGATGCTATGGTGAACCCCCAGATGCCCACCGGCGAAATCGAAGTAGCTGCGGATACGCTGGTCATTCTGAACCGTAGTGAGGCGCTGCCCTTCCCGATAGATGAAGCAAGCGGGGCACGAGAGGAACTCAGGCTCAAATACCGTTATCTGGACCTGCGATCCGGGGGTATGCAGAGACGGATCCGCTTGCGCCATGAGGTGAGCTTTGCGGTACGGGAATGGATGATCCGCCACGGCTTTTATGAGATCGAAACCCCCACCTTCATCAAATCCACCCCGGAAGGCGCTCGGGATTACCTGGTACCTTCCCGGCTCTATCCGGGTAAATTTTACGCCCTCCCCCAATCCCCGCAGTTGTATAAGCAGATCCTCATGGTGGCGGGGTTCGATAAGTATTTCCAGATCGCTCGCTGTTACCGGGATGAGGATGCCCGGGGGGATCGGCAGCCTGAATTCACCCAAATCGATATTGAGATGTCCTTCGTGGACCGGGAGGATATTCTCACCATGACCGAAGGGCTTTTGGGGTATGTTTTTAAGCAGTGCCTTAACCGGGAGCTTCCCCCGCGCTTTACCCGCCTGAGCTATGAAGAAGCTCAGGAACGGTACGGTACGGATAAGCCGGACCTCCGCTTCGAAATGCCCCTACAGGATTTCGGCCCCTATGTCGCGGCCGGGGGCTTTCAATCGTTCAAGGATGCCCTGGCCAAAGGGGAGGCGGATAAACAAGCTGCCGCTGCCAAGGGGATACGTCTGGCTGGAGGCGGGGTCAAAGCCCTGGTGGTGCCGGGTAAGGCATCCTATTCTCGGAAGCAGATCGAGGAGCTTGAAGCCCAGGCGAAGATATACCAGGCCCAGGGTCTTACTTGGATGAAGGTTGCCGGTACTGAAGCCGCGCCTGTCCTGGAGGGCGGGGTAGGGAAGTTTTTTGCGGGAAACGCTCAGGCTATCATCAGTGGCCTCGGGGCAAAACCAGGGGACCTCATCCTCATGGCGGCGGATGCCCGGAGAAAGATCGCTAACACCGCCCTGGGAGCGGTGCGTTCTAAGCTGGGCAGGGATTTGGGGCTTCTGGACCCGGGATGTTTTGCCTTGGTCTGGATCCTGGACTTCCCCCTCTTTGAATTCAATGAAACGGAAAACCGCTGGGAAGCGGCGCATCACATGTTTTCCGCTCCCCAGGAGCAGTACCTGGGGAGCCTGGAGCAGGACCCTGGTTCGGTGAAGGGGGACCTGTACGATCTGGTGCTGAACGGGTACGAGACCGCCTCTGGTTCTATCCGTATCCACGATCCAGCGCTGCAGAAACGGATTTTCCACATTGTGGGGCTGGATCCCCAGGAAGCGGAACGGAAATTCGGCTTTCTCACCGAAGCTTTCAAGTTCGGCGCTCCTCCGCACGGGGGTATTGCGCCGGGACTGGATCGACTGGTAATGCTCATGGCCGGGGAAACGTCGATTAAAGAGGTCATCCCCTTTCCCAAAAATTCGTTTGCCGCGAGTCCCCTGGACGACAGTCCCAGCGAGGTGGATCAAAAGCAGCTTGCGGAACTGCACCTTTCCATCCTCCGCACGGAAGAAACGAAAAAAGAAGAAATGGAAAAATAGGAACATAAAAACGTGAAAGCATATATGGATGTGCTGCTCACCTTTATCAAGATTGGGTGCAGCACCTTTGGCGGAGGCTACGCCATGATACCCGTACTGGAACGGGAACTGATCCAGAAGAAGGGCTGGACCACCATGGAGGAGGTGATGGATTATTATACCATTGCCCAGGTAACCCCAGGCATCATTGCGGTCAATACATCCACCTTCATCGGGTTTAAACAGAAAGGCATCCTGGGGGGAATCCTCAGTACCCTTGGTTTTGTGTTGCCCGGAGTCTGTTTCATCACCGGTATCGCGCTTTTCTTGCGTAATTTTGCGGATTATCCCGTGGTGCAGCATGCCTTTACGGGTATCCGGGTGGCGGTAGGGGCCCTCATTCTGGATACGGTCATCAAACTCCTCAAAGGGGTGTTCAAAGACGCGAAGGCGCTGATTATCTTCATCCTGAGTTTTGCGCTTTCCCTGCTGTTCAGCCCCAACCCGGTGCTTCTGGTAGTAGCCGCAGGGGTAGCGGGCTTTCTCCTGTACCGACCTTCCCCGGCCAAAGGAGGAGCGGCATGAACTTGTTACTGCTGTTCGTAGAATTCTTCAAGATAGGGTGCTTTTCCGTGGGCGGCGGTCTGGCTACCCTTCCCTTTCTGTACCAACTGGCGGATACCGTCCAGTGGCTTGACCCTGAGATGGTGGGTAATATGCAGGCGGTTGCCCAATCATTACCGGGGGCCATTGGGGTGAATATGGCGGCCTATACGGGTTTCCTGGCTATGGGGATTCCTGGGGCAGTGGTGGCGGTCTTAGGTCTCGTAAGCCCTTCCATTATC
>JAISPY010000043.1 GCA_031274565.1 Treponema sp. | reverse complement strand
GTGATATACCCGTTCCCATTCCGAACACGGAAGTCAAGCCCTCTCACGCCGATGATACTGCCCCTCAAAGGGGTGGGAAAGTAGGTCGTTGCCAGGCTTTTTTTGTTGTTTTGTCCCCCTTGATGTAAGAGACGCTTATATAGTACATTGGTTACAGGTAACTTGTAGGGTAGGGTACCAAGGGGTCAAGAAAGGGAGTTTATATGGCTGATCAACATCAATTAGTCACTTTTCAGCTCGGTGAAGAGTTATACGGAATCAATATAATGGATGTGAAGGAGATAGTCCGCGTTCAGGACATCAGGGCTATTCCAAATGCGCCTATGTATGTAGAAGGTATTTTTAACCTCCGTAGTGAAATTATTCCGATCATTAACTTGCATAAACGATTTCATCTTAAGAAAATGGCCGCTACTGAAGATGATGAGCTTTTGTCGGGTTTTATCATCCTGGATATTGACGGCATGAAGCTTGGCGTGATCATTGATAGGGTTTCCCGGGTGGTAACCATAGAAAAAGAGGAGGTTCAGCCCCCGCCGCAAATGGTGAGCGGGATCGGCGCTGAATACATTCAAGGGGTGGTCCGCCAGGAACATGGATATCTTATCATCTTGGGGATCAGGGATCTCTTTAATCCTAAGGAACTCCAGAAGATTGTCAACCTCCATTAAGGTTCCACCTGCACCGTATTAAGGATAAGGATTTACATGAGGATTGAAGTCTATGCTCCGACTATCCGGCGGAAGGAGATGGATGCGGTGCTTACGGCGTTGGTGGAGGATAAGATTGGACCGGGGGAGCAATCTCGGCTTTTGATGCAGGTCGCCAAGGAGTATCTGGGCTTTGAGTATGGGGTGGCCCTGAGAAGCCCGGTGTTTGCTCTTTTTGTGGCCCTAAAGTTATTGCAGCTTGAAGCGGGAGCGGGGGTGGTCCTATCCGCGTTATCCCCACGGTATTACCTGCGGGTTCTTGAGGACTTGCAACTCCGTCCAGTGTATTGCGATGTAGGATCTTCCATCCCCTGTATGGACCGAGAGACCGTGGAGGCCGCATGTAAGGATGGGGATCCTCTCCCTAAGTGTATCCTGGCGCATCATACCCTGGGCTTTGTACCGGATATGGCTGCGCTCGTGCAGGTCGGCCCGCCGGTTATTGAGGATTGTTCCCCGAGTTATGGTACGGTTCAGGCCGAGGGGAAGTCCCCTTCGGCGGGGGTTTTTACGCTACTGGGTTTGGAAGAACGGGACATGCTCACCTCCGGCGGGGGGGCGCTCCTCTATGCGGTAAATCGCCGGGACGCTGGGGTGCTGCGGAATGGGGGAGAGCTGCCCCCTGAATATGGCATCCCGGATATGAATGCCGCCATGGCGGTAGTGCAGTTTCGGGAAGGGGCTAAAAATCTTGAAAAACGGAAGGCCATCGCCCAGGTTTATACCGAGGCTGCTCTGCGGACCCGACATAAACGGTTTATCCCCCGGGAGGAAACGGAGTATAATAATTATGCCTTTCCCCTCATCCTTGAAACCGGTATGAAAGAGGTGAAGGCCTATGCCAAGCGGAAAGCCATTGCCGTGGAAAGCGCGTTTGAGGGTACCCTGATGGGAAGTGGTATGGTTGTTCCGGCTCGTTGCCCTCAAAGTTATTCTTTATCCCTGAGGACGGTGTTGTTTCCCCTCTATCCAAGGCTGGGAGCCGCAGATGTGGAGAAGGTCGCTAAGCTTATGGGGAGCCTGCCGTAAAGAAGGAGCAATAAGGGGGAATTGCCATGACCGCCGTGAAACGGGCCTTGCTGTTTATTAATCTGCATAAAGTCGATGCCCGGTCTGTGGCCGATGCCATACGAGAAAGGCTGAACCATAAAGGCATTGAAACCAGTTGTTGCGCCTTTTCAGGGAAGCCTGATGGTGATGTTCAGGGCGGGTATGATATGGCGTTCACGCTGGGGGGGGATGGTACCGTCCTCTATGCCGCCCGGTCTATGGCGCCCGTGGGAGTGCCCATCCTCCCGATCAATCTGGGTACCCTGGGGTTTATCGCCGCGGTACATCCCGATGAATGGGAGCGGGTTTTTCAGGGCTGGCTGGAGGGAACGGTTGGGGTCTCTCGGCGGTTCATGCTGGAAGTAACCGTAGAGCGGAAAGGCAGGACCGTAGCCCGGAGGTCCTGTTTGAATGATACGGTCATCTCTGCATCAGGGATAGCCAAGATCATACGCCTCAGGGTCGAGTCGGAAACCATGGTTCCCCATGAATATCTGGGTAAGTACCGGTCCGATGGGCTCATTGTAGCCACTCCCACGGGTTCTACCGCCTATTCTGTTTCTGCCGGGGGACCGATTCTTGACCCTGAAATGGAAGCCCTCATCATCAATCCGATCTGCCCCTTTACCCTGTCGAATCGTCCTATTGTGGTGCCAGCCCGGGAAGCGGTCATCGTGGAAGTTGAGCAGGAACAGCGGAGCGGGGTGCTCCTCACCCTGGACGGTCAGGTGACTGAGCCTCTGGAACCGGGAGACCGGGTGTATATTAAGCAGGCCCCCTATGAGGCCCAGTTGATTGCCTCGGATAGGAGCGCCTTCTATAAGGCCCTCCGCACAAAACTTTCCTGGTCCGGAGGTCCCGATGCTTGAGGAACTCCACGTCCGGGACTTTGCCCTCATTGATGCGCTCTCCCTCAGGTTTGAGAGGGGCTTCAATGTCCTTACCGGCGAGACCGGGGCAGGGAAGTCCATCCTAGTGGGGTCCTTGAGTTTTTTATTGGGAGCCAAGGCGGACAGCGGGGTGATCCGAACCGGCGCGCTGGAGGCAAGTGTATCCGCGGTGGTGTCCCTGGGAGCGGGGCAGCGGGAAGCCTTGGGGTGGCTGAACGAGCGGGATATACGCCCTGAAGATGATAGGCTCATCATCCGGCGGACCATAAAGACCTCTGGCCGAGGCGCTATCTATATTCAGCAGGCGCCGGTAACCCGGGGGGACTTGGCGGAAGTAATGGCCCTGCTCTTTGACCTGCATGGCCAGCATACCCATGAATCCCTGCTTAAAAAAGAAACCCACCGGCGGTATCTGGACCGGTTTGCCGGACTTGAGGAAGCTGCCGCAGGGTTTAACCGGGTGTTTCTTGCCCTCGCGGATAAAAAAAAAGCCCTGGATCGCGCGGCCGGTTTAGCCCGGGACCGGGAGGTTCGGCTGGAACTCTTGCGCTACGGGGTGGAGGAAATCACCCGGGTTGCTCCCAAACCTGGGGAAATCCAGGAACTGGAAGCAGAGGCTCGCCGGCTCGGGGATTTTGAGAAATTAGCCGGATCCCTGCAGAGCCTTGGGGCCTTGCTCTGTGATGAAGACCGGTCATGCCTCAGCCTTACCCGGCGGATTCGCGCCGCAGCGGAAAGCGCTGCAGCCATTGACCAGGGATTCGTTTTCCTGGCCCAGCGCCTGGACGATTGGTATTACGAGACTGCGGATCTGGCGGAAACGTTTCGTGCGTACCGGGAGGGAGTAAGCTATGATCCGGGACGGCTTGAGGCGGTGGAGGAGCGGCTTGCCCGTTTGTACCGGCTCAAGAAGAAATACGGCGGCGATGAGGACGCAGTCCTGGCCTATCGGGAGCAAGCCCTGGCGGAGATCGAAGCCGGTGCGGAGGCCGAAGCGGATGAGGCGGAACTGGTTGCAGCGATTACAGCCCTGGAAGAAGAACTTGCCTCCCGCAGCCAGGCCCTCAGCGCCCGGCGGATCACTGCGGCCCAGGACCTGGAATCCCGGATAAGCGGGATCCTTGGCAGGCTCGGTATGTCCCAGGCCCGGTTTTCTGTGGCGGTGGTTTCCGGAATCGCCTTGGGGCCTTGGGGGGCTGATACGGTGGAGTTTTTCATTTCCCCCAACGCCGGGGAACCACTCAAGGAACTGGTCCGCATTGCCTCCGGGGGAGAGCTTTCCCGGATCATGCTGGCCATAAAGACCGTACTTTCCGATGCGGATCCTCTGGAGACCCTGGTTTTTGATGAGATCGATACGGGTATTGGCGGGGAAGTTGCCCTTTCGGTGGGAGAATACCTGGCCAAAGTAGGGCAACGCAAGCAGATCCTCTGCGTTACCCATCTTGCCAGTATCGCGGTTCGGGCGTATAATCATCTCAAAATAGTAAAGAAGCGCGAAGCGGACCGGACAGTAACCGAGGTGTTCGTATTGGGGCCGGGTGAACGGCGACAGGAGATCGCTCGGATGCTTGCGGGGGATGCGGGCGCGGTAGCCCTTGCCCATGCGGATGCATTATTGGCAAAATATGGTAATGGAGTGAACGGATGGTGAAAACGGCGGCAAGTACCGGGGAATATCCCCAGTATATAGAAAAAATCAGCGAGTATAAGCAGCTGATTGATAAGATGCTCAAAGCAGAGTCGAAACTTATCAGTGAACTAGTCCAGAGTCCTGATCTTCCCTTCAAACAGTTTGACCTCGTGGAGGTGCGGCTTAATCTTGCCTCGTATTATATGATTCTCACCGGTATGGCCCGGTCTGTCTTGAAGAAAGATAATCAGACCGCCCTGGATGATGCACGAAAAATCATCACTAAAAGCATCGCCTATCTGGAAGACATGGTAAGCCATTATGTGGACGCGCTTTTTACGGATTACGAGGATAAACTTGCCCGCTTGGAGCCGGTGAGTCCTGAACGGCGCTATTACGTGATTCGGAAACTGGGCTTGGCTATTAAGCTGTTGGAAAATACCTACGGGGAGAATAGCAGATGGAAGTGGTCCTTTGTGGATATGGAGGGCCGCTGCGCCGCAGTAACCAAGAATATTTTTGATGTAAAAAACATGGTGGTCCATAGGGACCCCCGGTCTCCCCATTATGAAGCCACGGTCTACCATTTGCAGTTGATTAAGCATCTGCTCATGCAGTCGGCGGAGCGGTACCGGGAACGGTATGAACTATCTACCGGAGCGTTTGACGATTTTAGAATGGGCCTCAATTTCTTGAGCGCCCTGCGGCGGATCCACATCCTACTCGGAGAAAGCCCTGAGTCGGAGATGCTCAAAAAGAAGATCGATTCTTGGTCCGCTAAATTGGAAGCGGATATGAAGCGGAAAGAGGAAGAGGCCCGTCTGAGTCAGGAAACGGCTCAGAAAGAATAAGATGCCCCCTCGTTCCTTTAAGGTCCTTGGGGAATTCAAAACCCTCCTGCCCTATCTTACCCGGTACCGGATGCACTATATCGGAGGGTTTGTCTGCCTCATAGTCGTGGATGCCGCTCAGGTGCTCATCCCGCAGTTTATGCGTCAGGCGGTTGATCTGATTGCCTCGGGTAGCTTTGCCTTGAGGGATGTCGGTCTACGCTGCGCGGGCATGGTGGGGGTGATGACCCTCATCGCCGTGGGACGGTTCCTCTGGCGTTACTTTATTCACGGTTCTTCCCGGCGTATCGAAACCGAACTCCGGGAGCAACTCTTTGAACACCTGCTCACCTTATCCTTTGACTTTTACCAGAGAAACAAGATCGGGGATCTCATGGCCCGGGCCACCAATGACCTCAACGCGGTGCGGATGTCCATCGGTCTCGGCCTGGTGGCCTTGGTGGACGGTACCATCATGGCTACATCGATCCTGGTTATTCTCTTCATCCAAGATGCCCGGACCGCGGCCTTAGCGGTGCTTCCCCTGCCCTTTATTACCGCCATCATCCTCTGCTTTGGGGGCGCCCTGGGAAAGCGCTTCAAGAAGGCCCAGGAAACCTATTCCGCCCTGAGTGATACGGTCCAGGAGACCTTCGCAGGGATCCGGGTGGTTAAGTCTTTTGTTAAGGAATGGTGGTTTATCAAGAAATTCGCGGATACCAACGACGATTACCGGGAAGCGAATATGGCTTTGGTTAAACTCTACGGGACCTTCTTCCCGCTGGTCGGCTTTCTCGCAGAGCTTACCACGGTCATCGCGCTCTTTATCGGAGGGATCCGGGTCGTGGAGGGTGTCTTGAGTCCTGGGGAACTTTTGGCCTTGTTCCGGTATCTGCAAATGCTCATCTGGCCCCTCATGGGCGCGGGTTTCATGGTGAATATGATAGAACGGGGAGCGGTGAGCCTCAAGCGGGTGAATGAGATCTTGGCGACCAGACCGAGCATTGCCTCCCCGGAGGTTTCCCCACCGCAGCCAACCGGGCAGGGCATCGAGATTCGGAACCTCTCCTTTGCCTATCCTGATAGCGGTGAGGTTTTGAGAGGTATCAGCCTCACCATCACCCCGGGATCCTGGGTGGGGATCCTCGGCAGAACCGGTTCAGGAAAGTCCACGCTCATCAAGGCCTTCGCCCGGATGATCGATCCCCCTCCGGGTACGGTGTTGGTGAAGGGGATGGATGTGCGGGACTGGGATGTGCAGGAACTGCGGGGCTGTTTCGGGGTTACGCCCCAAGACAGCTACCTCTTCTCGGATTCGATACGGGACAATATTCTCTATAGACAAGATAGGGATAGCGCAGAGAACCGCGGGGATGCGGGTGGGCTGTTTACCCAAGCCGCGGCTCTTGCGGCCCTGGATACGGACCTCCGGGGTTTTTCCCACGGTGCGGATACCCTCATCGGCGAGCGGGGCCTTACCCTTTCAGGTGGTCAGAAACAGCGGACCGCCCTGGCCCGTTCGCTGGTGGGAACGCCGGAATTCCTCATCCTGGATGACGCCCTTTCAGCGGTGGATGCGGAAACGGAAAAGCGCATCTTGACCGGGCTTTTAGCAGAACGGGTGGGGAAGACCACTATCATCGTGTCGCACCGGGTTTCGACCCTTCGTAACGCGGATTACCTGGTGGTTCTGGAAGCGGGTCGGGTCGTTGAAGCGGGAACTCCTGGGGAACTGGCGGCCCGAGGGGGCTTTTATACGCGGATGGCAGCCTTGCAACAGCTTGATGGAGAAGATGCGCCTTTTCAGGAGGGCGGCAGTGTCTGATTACTTTGAAACCGAGGAGGTGGTCAAAGGCTATGACCGGCAGATTGTCCGCCGGATCCTCTCCTATGTAAAACCCTATCGGCTCCTGGCCTTGTGCACCCTGATCGCTCTTTGTCTTTCCACCGTGGGCGAATTGGTCCTGCCGGTGATCCAGCAGCGGGTTGTGGATAACGCCATCCTAGTCCGGTTTCTCCTGGTACGGACCGATGCCTTGGCACGCGAACGGCCCCAGCTCTCCCAGGATGTGCTAGATACCCTGGAACGGGCCTTGGCCAAACCGGGAGTTATACGGATCGGAGTGCAATGTCTGGTACCCCTGGGTAACGATACGAAGCTTTCAGGCCGCGGGGAAGCGCTGCTGCGGCAAACCGGTGTCCTGGAGGACGCCCACTGGTATGCGGTTTCGTATACTCCGGGGGATGCGGTCCATGGAGTGATAGTGCGGCATCAGGACCGCTTCTTAATCGGGGATACCGGAGCGGCCATACGGAACCAGGACCTCTACTCCTTGCCGGTATCGGACATCGCGGTGCTCAGGGGCAAGGATATACGGTATATTACCCATGCTGCGTTGGCGCTGTTGGGTATCCTGCTGGTAGTTTTGGTGTTTACCTTTATACAAACCTGGACCGCCACCCTCATTGGCCAGCAGGTGATGAAGGATCTCAGACTTGCCTTATTTCAGAAAACCGCTTCCCAATCTACCGCATTCCTTTCCCGGCATCCAGTGGGCCGGATTGTAACCCGGCTTACCGGGGATGTGGAAACCATCAACGAATTCTTCACCTCGGTGCTGGTGGCTTTCCTCAAAGACCTCTGCACCATGATCGGGGTGCTCATCACCCTGTTTTTTCTGGCCCCTAAGCTTGCCCTGGTGACGCTCGGTACCTTGCCACCGGTGATCCTCCTCACCACCCTCAGCCGCGTCAAAGCCCGAGACGCCTTCAGGCGGCAGCGGACCGCCTCGTCCCGGGTGAACGCATACCTGGCCGAGCGGCTTGCGGGGATGCAGGTGGTACAGCTCTTCCAGGGGGAGCGAAAAAGCGCCCGGGAATTCCAGGAGCGGAACCGCGAACTTCTTAGGGCCAATCTGGGGGAGATGCACGTGTTCGCGGTCTTTAGGCCCCTGACCGAATGGTTCTCGGTTCTGACGGTGGCGGTGGTTATCGCGGTGGGTAGTACGCTGGTCTTGAACCTTTCGCTTTCTCTGGGGGTGCTCATTGCCTTTATTAACCTGGTGGGGATGTTTTATATGCCGGTGATGGATATTGCGGAGAAGTATACCCTCTTGCAGTCCGCCATGGCCGGCGGGGAGCGGGTCTTTAAGCTCCTGGACACAGAGGAGGGTATTCCCGATAGCGGAACCCGCAGGGTGGAGGGGCTGCTCCGAGGCCATATCGTCTTCGAGGAGGTACATTTTGCCTATAAACCCGGGGAAGAGGTCCTGCGGGGCCTCTCATTCACGGTACACCCCGGGGAGATGGCCGCCATTGTGGGCTATACGGGCGCGGGAAAGACCACCATCATCAACGTGCTCACCCGCCTCTGGGATAGTGACCGGGGCCGCATCCTCCTTGACGGGATTCCCCTCCCCGAGATTCCCCTGGAAGCCCTGCGGCGTTCAGTACTGCCGGTCTTACAGGAGGTGTTTTTGTTTTCTGGTACCGTGGCGGAGAATATCAGCCTGGGACTGCCCCTTGCGGCGGCGGAGGTGGAAGCCGCGGCTCAAGCGGTCCATGCTCATGACTTTATTTCCCGGCTTCCCCAGGGCTATGATACCATGCTTTCCGAAGGGGCGACGAATATTTCTTCGGGCCAGCGGCAGCTCATCAGCTTCGCCCGGGTCATAGCGCACAACCCCGCCATCGTTATTCTGGACGAGGCCACCAGTGCGGTGGATACCGAAACCGAGAGACTCATTCAGTTGGGGATACAGCGGGTTCTGGCGGGGCGGACCTCCCTGGTGATTGCCCATCGGCTGTCCACCATTCGCCATGCGGACCGGATTCTGGTACTTTCCGGTGGGCGTTTGGTCGAAGAGGGGAAGCACGAGGACCTCATCGCCCGGGGAGGCCTGTATGCGAGCCTGTACCGCTTGCAATACCAGGGAAAGGAATAGGTAGAGC
>JAISPY010000034.1 GCA_031274565.1 Treponema sp. | reverse complement strand
CATCCCCCCCAGGGCCAGGATAGAAAAGCCGGAAACCGCGGTTACCAGGCGTTTGAACAAAAGGTCGGTCTTCCGGCGATTCAACATACAGACTCCCCGCTTACCCGGTTACGGAAATCCAACTCCGCTTGACTATCCCCTGCCCGGGAGCGCTCATAATCCAGTCAAGAAACCGCTGGGTCTCCGGGTTCAGGGTGCCCTTGCGGGTAAGCAGAATGAAGGGCCGGGCTATCCGGTACGTGCCGTTTATCACATTCGCCGTACTCGCCGCGGTCCCTTCAATCTCCAGGGCCTTCACCGAAGCGTCCGCCGAACCCAGCGAGATGTACCCTATCGCGTCAACATTTCGGGAAACCTCAGCTTTCACCGCCCCGGTCCCATCAAACTCAATAGACCCTGGAACCAGCGCGTCTTTGAGCCCCACAATCTCCTCAAAAGCCCCACGGGTTCCCGATCCCGGCTCCCGGGAAACCACCGCGATAGGGCCCTGCTTGTCTCCGGTCAGCTCACTCCAGTCCCGGATCCTGCCGGCATAAATATCCCGGCACTGGGCAATAGAGATCCCCCCAAGGGGATTCGCCGGATTAACAATCACCGCGATACCGTCTATGGCAATGACCAACTCCGTCAGCCCCGATCCCTTCTCCGAGGGACTCAGTTCCCGACTCGTCATCCCCACCTCAGTCGTCCCCGCCGCCGCCGCGTTGATACCGTCGGAAGAGCCCGTACCGTTGATATTGACGGTTACCTTCCGTTCCCCAATCCGCGCCGCCGCGTAGTCCTTCGCCAGAAGCTCCATGAGCGGAGCCACCGACGTCGAACCGGCAACCTCAATCGTGTAGGCCCCCTGCGCCCCTGTATCCCCGCGCCCGCTATCCTGAGACCCTTTGGCAAACCCCGGGACCAGACACACCGCAACCAAGGCAAGCCCCGCCGTGGCCCGTTTCACATTCATCCTGTTCATAACAACTCCTCTGTAGTAAGATGAGCCAAAGATACAGAGCCCCTGTTAGAATACGGTTAGGAAGCGGTTAGCTTTTGGTGTTTTTTGAGACCTGCGGTCGGCGAGCGCCGGCGGTACGGTCCGGGAAGGCGGTGGTTTCCCGTGAAGCCCCGCGCAGTTTCCAAAATAGATTCGGCGCGGTACGCATACCCAGCCCCGCTCCCCCCATCCCGCGTACAGAGAAGGGGGGCTGTTTCCGGGTGGCCATCCCAAGCGCCAACCCCCACCCGCGAGGGCTTCGCCCCCGTAGCGGGGAATCAGCGCCCAAGTAAGCTCCAGCTAGGTAATGCCGGACCGCGGCATCCCAAAGACCCCGCCATACTGCCGGATGAGGAACCTACACTCAGGCGCTCGGAAACCCCCGCCTGAAACAACACGGTCGAAGATGGATCTAGAAAAAACCCAGGGCGGCGAGTTTTTCCCGGATAAACTCGCTCTTCTCTTTGAGCCCAATCGTCCCGGTAGCCAGGATAAGCACCTGAGGCGCCTTGGGATCCAGCTTTATCTTCCCATTGCTTTCCTTCATCAGCCGGATCAGCCTATCAATCTGCACCTTGGAAACCTTCCCAAACTCCACCCGCACGAGCCCTCCTCGCTCTTTAAGCGAAACAACCGCAAGGGCTCGACAGATAATGCGGATCTCCGCCAAGGCAAGCAGGGACGCCGCCTCATCAGGCAGGGGTCCAAACCGGTCCAGCAGCTCCGCGTACACCTGCTCAAGTTCCTCTTTCTCCCGTACCGATGCGATCTTCTTATACACCTCCATCTTTTCCTGGGCTGAATCAATGTAGCTGTCCGGGATAAACCCGGAATATTCCAGTTCCAAGAGGGTTTCGGTCTCCGCCTGGTAATGAGCATCCTCCAACCGCTTCACCGCTTCGTCCAAGAGCCGGAGGTACAGGTCAAAGCCCACGGAATAGATGTCCCCGGATTGCTCCCGACCCAAGAGGTTCCCCGCGCCTCGGATCTCCATATCTTTCATGGCGATCTTGAACCCCGAACCCAGCTCGGTAAAGTCCGAAATCACCTGCAGCCGCTTCATAGCCACCTCCGACAAGACCCGATCCTGGGGGTAAAAGAGGTATGCGTATGCCACCCGATCGGAACGGCCCACCCGTCCCCGAAGCTGGTACAACTGGGAAATCCCGTACATATCCGCCCGATCAATGATGATGGTGTTCACATTGGGAATGTCGATGCCGTTCTCGATGATCGTGGTGGAGACCAGCACATGAAACCCGCCGTGGATGAAGCGGTGCATCACATCTTCCAGGTCTTGGGCGCTCATTTGGCCGTGGGCAACATCCACCAGCATCTCCGGTACCAGGCGCTCGATCCTAAGCCGCATATCGGTGAGGCTCTCGATCCGGTTATGCAGAAAAAAGACCTGGCCCTTCCGTTCCACTTCTTTTCGGATGGCTGCGGCGAGCCGCTCTTCGCTGAATTCTTCGATCATGGTTTCAATGGGACGCCGGTTTTGAGGGGCGGTAGCCAAAAGGCTCATGTCCCGGATTTTGAGGAGGCTCATGTGCAGGGTCCGAGGGATGGGAGTGGCGCTCAGGGTGAGGCAATCCACATTGGTTTTCAGTTCCTTGAGCCGCTCCTTGTCCTTCACCCCGAAACGCTGCTCCTCGTCAATGACCAGGAGTCCCAGGTTTTTGAAGGCCACATCCTTCTGGATGATCCGATGGGTTCCCACCAACAGGTCGATTGCCCCCTCTTTGAGGGCTTGCAGGGTTTTTTTCACCGCGTTCCGCTCCACTAGGCGGGAGAGCATAGCCATCTGCACGGGAAACTGGGCAAACCGTTCCTGGAAGTTCTCAAAGTGCTGTTCCGCCAGGATCGTGGTAGGCGCCAGGAACGCCGCCTGTTTGCCCCCCATGATGGCCTTGAAACAGGCCCGGACCGCTACTTCGGTCTTACCGTAACCCACGTCCCCGCAGACCAGCCTATCCATGGGATG
>JAISPY010000017.1 GCA_031274565.1 Treponema sp. | reverse complement strand
TAGCATACAATAAAAACTTATCCACTACGCTCAGCATGAGTCCCCCTTTATCCTTAATTTGGTATAACATTGCTCACTTGCCATGTCTCAGTTAAAATAATCAATCATTCAAAAAAAGTCAATATAAAATTAAAAAAAATACAAAAAAAATACCAATCGGAAACTAACCTGTCTAGTATGGCACTTAAACACTCTCTATGATTTATATAAAATACTTTCTTTGATGAGTATACTAAGCATCAAAGCGGCTTGGGTTTATCCTGCAAGCCCTATATATATCCAGGGGATGAAAATAGCCGGGATGAGATTGGCCACCCGGATCTCTTTGACCCCCAGGAAGTTACACCCAATGGCCGCCACCAAGAGGCTCCCTACCGCAGACATTTCCCGGATGATGTCCGGACTGAGGTACTCCTTTATGGCGCCGGCGGCGAGGCTTATGCCTCCCTGGTAGATAAAAACCGGCAGCGCGGAAAAGACCACCCCGATGCCCATAGAGGCGCCGAAGATCACCGAAATGGAACCGTCCAAGATAGATTTAGCAAAGAGGGTCTCATGGTTACCCATAAGCCCGCTCTGCATAGATCCGACGATGGCCATAGAGCCGGTACAGAACAGGATGCTGGCGGATACAAAACCTTTAGAAAACGCGCCCCCCTTCATACGGAACCGGGCTTCCGCCCAGGCTCCAAAGCGATTCATCAGGGCATGGATGTTGATGAACTCCCCCAGGATGGCCCCACCCACCATACTCATAATAAGGAGCAGGACCCGTTGGTTATCCAAAGCGCCTTTCAGCCCCACATAGATAATTGCAAGGCCGATGGCCTTTTTGATGAGCTCCTCAAACCGTTCCGGGATGCCTCTAATGATAAAACAACCTACCAAGGCGCATACCACAATGGTCAGGGCATTCACTCCAGGGCCTAGCATCGTCTTTCGCCTCCTTTATTACATGTCTATGGCAGGATGTTTCCTGCGGCAAGATAGAGTTCGTACCATTCCTCTCGGGAAAGGGTGATGTCCGCGGCCTGCACGCAGTCCTTGAGGCGTTCCACCTGCATGGTGCCGGTTACCGGCTGCAACTGGGCAGGGTGCCTGAGCAGCCAGGCCAGGGCAATGGTGGTAGGGGATACGGCGTACTCTTCGGCGATCCGGTCGATCTTTTCGTTGAGCTTGGGAAAGAGGGGGTTCCCCAAAAACGTCCCTTTGAAGGTACCGTACTGGAGGGGAGACCAGGTCTGGACGGTGATGTCTTTGAGGCGGCAGAAATCAAGGGTCGAACCATCCGGGCGGGCCGTGGCGTCGTTACCCATGTTCACTTGGAGACCCTGGCTTATCAGATTCGCGTGGGCCAGGCTCAGTTGCAACTGGTTGATCACGATGGGCTGCTTAACATACTTCTGTAAAAGCTGTATGTGCAGGGCGTTTTGATTGGATACCCCGAAATGGCGGACCTTGCCGCTGCTCTGGAGTATGCCGAAGGCTTCGGCTACTGCCTCAGGCTCCATTAAAGCATCGGGGCGGTGGAGCAACAGCACATCCAGATACTCGGTCTTGAGCCGCTTCAGGCTTGCCTCTACGGATTTGAGGATATGGGCTTGGGAAAAATCATACCCAATCCCCGGTCTAATGCCGCACTTGGATTGGAGCTGCAGGGTTTCCCGAACCGCAGGGGTCATGCCAACGGCTTCGGCAAAGAGGGTTTCGCAGATTCCGTTCCCGTAAATATCCGCGTGATCGAAGAAGCAGGCTCCCATATCCAGAGCGGACTTGATAAACCGTTCCGCCTCGGACTTGGTGAGCGTATTGATTCGCATGCAGCCCACCGCAATAACCGGCGCCTGCAATCCTGATGGTCCTACCTTAATGATTCTCATCCAGTATCTCCTTGTTAGGTACACCGCATACTGTACCTGATAAAGTAAACCTGAGGTCAAGGGGTATCCGCAGCGATCACAGGGCGAGGGCACATAAAAATTTTTGTCTGCGAATTACACAGACTAAGAAGGAATCACGCGCTACAATCCGTTTAGGACCCGCTCATTTTTGCGCATTAAGCACGGTGGTCATTCCATAATTCGCGTTAATTTGCGTCATTCGCGGTTATATGCGCCGGCCCTGATATGCCCTCGCCCTGCCTTGTTTTTATGGTGGTGGTATGGCTATAGTGAAAATAGGGTGATACGTATGAAAACCAGGCCAGGGCTTATGCTCGTAATCGCGCTCCTGCTCCCCGTGGGTCTTTTTGCTGCGGATAAACGGAACATCCCGCTGGAGCTGTTTTTGATCATTGACGGTTCTGCTGCCTTCAAAAATGCCAAAGATACCGCAGTCCGGTGGCTGAACGATCGGATGGTTGACGGAATACTGCAGGAAGGGGATAGCCTCACCATCTGGCGGGCCGCGGAAACCGCGGAGGTGATCTTTTCAGAGACCCTCAACGGTCCGGGGGATAAGGCGCGGATTAAACGGGTGCTCCAATCCCTCAAGCTCCAGGAGGGAGGGGCAAATTTTGCAGGCCCTATCCGAGATGCTACTGCCCGGGCAGCCCGGATCCGCAACTCCCGTTCCATGGTCTATACCCTTTTAGTGAGTGCTTCCGTCACCGGAGGTTCCCCTTCTTTGGGAGGAGATGCGGTGGGGCTCCTGCGCTTCACCAGGGTGGAAGAATTTTCAGGCTGGCGGGCCATGGTCATAGGCTTGGGATTGACTCCCGTGGTACAACAGGCTGCGACGGCTTATATGCAGGGAAACCGCTGAATGAGGCTCCGCTGCAAGGATATTTTTTTTAAAAAGGTAACAGGTACACCATGAATAGACGCTTTTTACGGGTAATGACCGGTATCATCTTCACCATGACGGGCCTCGGTATCGGCGCCCTGGTTATGTTTCCCCAGCTTGCATCACCCTTTTTAAGGCTGTTGCAGCTTTCAAAGCCTCCCCAGAGCGGGGAACAGTGGCAGACCCAGGTTATTATTCCTTCGGAAATGCGCGTCCAGGCATCGGCCCAAGGCATTGTGGAGGAACGGATCCCCTATGAAGCCCATCTGAGGGCCAAGGTGGCCCTGGATGAGGGAGAAATGCTCGTAACCCTCCTGGCCGATGATTTCGACGGAATCCCTGGGGAAGAACAGATCATCGCCTATCGAAGGGTGATAGCAAAAACCGAACCGGAAAGCCCGATCTGTATTACCTATGTTGATTTTGACGAGGAGACCCGGGAGTATACCCGGGTCTGGAGCGCCCCCACTGCGGCAACCAGCCCCGGCACCCTATCCCTGTATACCCAGGATGTAATCGGAGACCGGAGCGTATGCGTGATCCTGGCAGGGATGAACGGTTTAGGGGAGCATACCCTGACGATTTTTAGAAAAACCCCTCCCCTGGAGCGGAACCAGCAAGCCTCGGTAGCTGCGCCCTTCGATAAGATAGCGGAACTCCGGATCAACGGAACCATTTCCGTTCAGGAAGTCAATCGAAGCCAGGCCTATCAGAACGGTATTGCTCGGGGACAGAGCTTTTCCCTGCTTGCCCGTAGCTATGACCGCGCATCCTTCGAGAGCGGGGATCAAAAGGAAATTATCTATACCTATAACCCTGAAACCAAGCGCTATGAACAAAGCGCCGTTACCATTATACCAGGAACGCAGATAGAACAGCGCCGGCTCCGGGAGGTGTTAAGCGGCGGTTCAAAGAGCTTCGAAGCCTTTGTCGACGGCCTGTGGTACTATGTGAGTCCCCAGGGAACCCTGGATAACCGGCAGTATATTTATTTTGATCCCCAAAACCGGGAGCTTGTTTTTTTTGGTGAAGAAACCCAGCAAGTGTTTACCTGGCAGAATTCCAGCGCAACCCGGTATGGACTGTATATCACCAGCCAGAATCTGTCCGTTACCACCCTGCGGCGTTTCCTGGATATAGAGCTGAGCTCCCTGGACAGCATACGGGTGAAGGTTTTTGAAGATGTCCGTCTCAAGATTGGGGTCAACGCATCCTGGGATGGAACCTACTACCGGAAGGCCGGAATAGGGGAAGAGTCGAGTCCTGAAGCCCTTCCCCTGGTACCCTCCGCCATTACTGCGGTGTATACCGGTTCCATAGGGAAGATCGAATTTTTTTCCAATGGGGTCTATGAGCTATCCGCAGGAGGAACCGTCCGCAGGGGCCTCTATGCGTTTTTTTTCATGGATGATCAGGAAATGTTGGAACTCCGACCAGAACAAACCCTCAAGGGCGCTCGCCCTGGACAGCTTCCACGGGAGACCTACCTGATAGCATATACCGACCCACCGGAAGCGCCTAAACCCGGGAAAAGCCGGGGCAATATGACCCTATTTCCGGTCCGGCTGGGCACCCAGGGCATCCAAAAACTCCAGGAAGCCGCGCTTTTCCTCATGGAATACGAACCGCTCCGGGAAGATACCGCGCCCGTCATAGTTGAGGAAGCGCCCGCTGCCCAGGATGAACCGGTTCCGATCCTGAGCTATAGCGCTGCACCCCAGTATTTCAGTCCGGACAACGACGGGGTTGATGACCAGCTTATCGTATCCCTCACGGCAGCGGCGGCCACTCCCATCGTATCCTGGAGTTTTGAGATACGGGAGCCTGAGCCCCCCTATCCGGTGTTCTACCGTATTGAAGGTAAAGGCAGTCCCCCAGCCCGTATCACCTGGGACGGCAGAAGCCTCAAGGGTGAACTGGTTCAGGCGGCCACGGACTATCCCTTTACCTTCAAGGCGGAAGACAGCCGGGGTCTGGTAGGTTCTATGAACGGCAGCATCGGGGTGGATGTCCTGGTCATCGGGGAGGAGAACGGCCTGCGTATCCAGGTACCCTCGATTATCTTCCGGGCAGGGTCTGCGGACTTTGTGGGACTCTCCGCAGACATTGCGGCCAATAACGTGCGGGTGTTACGGCGTATCGCGGAGATCCTCAATAAATTCCGGGATTACAAGGTCCAGGTTGAAGGCCATGCGAACCGTACCCAGCAAAATGCCACGGAGGAAGAACGAAACGAACTCCAGCCCTTGAGTCAATCCCGTGCGCAGGCGGTGGTGCGTCAGTTAGTCGAATTCGGGGTCAACCGTAACCGTTTAACTGCGATGGGTATGGGCAGTACCAAGCCGGTGGCTCAGTTTGAAGACCGGAACAATTGGTGGAAGAACCGGCGGGTGGAGTTTATTTTGATAAAGTAGGCCCAGGGATTTTTTTCTTTTTTCTACTTTTTCTATAGCATAGGCCGCAGGCTGCACCACGTCCGGCTCGTTCCGTAGGAACGACCTGCTCAGTTTTTTCTATAATGAAGGCCGCGGGGCAGGAAGTGCTATGGGTTTATTCTGCCATCCCCAAGAGGGTATTTCCAGGGCGAGCGCACATAACAATTGTTGTCCACGAATTACACGGATTAAGAAGGAATCATGATCCAAAATCCGTTTAGGACCCGCTCATTTTTGCGAATTAAGCACGGTGGTCATATCCATAATTCGCGTCATTCGCGGACTCTTTTGTGTATATGCGCTCGCCCTGAGAGTATCTCCCCATCTCCTGCCCTTTGTGGTATCATCACCTATGATTACGCATACCTTACTTCCCGCTGCCGTGCTATTCGATATGGACGGACTCATGCTGGATACGGAACGGCCCATGGTCACCCTCTGGATCCAGGCTGCCCAGGCACGGGGGTGGCATATTACCCCAGAACTCATGTTCCGTACCGTGGGGGTGAATGAGGCTGCCAC
>JAISPY010000009.1 GCA_031274565.1 Treponema sp. | reverse complement strand
ATAGTTGAAACGGCGCAGAATGTAGCGACCCGGTCCCAACAAATTTCCAATTTGAGTAAACAACAGGAATACGCATCTTCGCAGATATTTGAGGCGCTGAAGGAAATATCCGCGGGGGTTCGGCAATTTGTAGCGGCGACTTCGTCCACGTCGAAGATAGCGGACAGTTTAAACGATATGTCCACGGGATTACAAAAGGCCATTGAGCAATACCGTACGGAATAAGGATAAGGATCATGATACGAGCAGCGGACTGCGTCCGGCATGAGGAACAAAAAAGTGAATGGATAATCACCGGTTTTCGTATATCCCTCGGGCTTATATACGGCATCAGCCTGGGGATCCTTTCCTGGGGGCGGTATCGCAGCGGATCCGGCTCTTTGAGCAGCACCGCATATATCGGGTCCGCGGCTTTTCTCCTCTACAGCCTTGCCCTCTTTTTTTATATCCATAAACACCCCCTGCTGCGGCCCGCTATTAAATATGCCAGTACGTTCCTGGATTTAGGGCTTATATCGTTCATGATTATGAGCGGATTACCCCAGCAGGTCTTAGATCCGTTGACCCTCTTGACCGTACAGCTCGCTTGTTACTTTCTCGTGGTTATGCTTGGCGCCTTGCGTCACCACAGCGCCTGCGGGGTATTTTCGGGCATTATGGCCATGCTCTGGTATGTTGCCACGGTAGGGGTTTTCAGAAGGCACTTCCCTACTCAAGGCCTCACCATACCCGGGGAGGGACTCCTGGCCCTGTTGCTCCTCCTCTCAGGGTGCATCACCGCCCTTAGCTCAAAACAGTATCAGCGTATCTTGAAACGGGTAAGCGAGGCGGAAACCAAGACCGCATTCGCCGAAGCAGCCCTGCAAACGATTACCCAGACCCGGGAAATCGCGAAAACGATTCGGGATTCAATTCATGAGATTTCCGTTTCCTCCAAGGATATATGGACCACTGCCAACAGCCAGGCCGCCAGCGTAGAAGAGATCGCCAGTACCATTGACGAGAGCGCCAAGATCGCCACGGATATTGCGGATAAGACCGGCAGCGTGGCCACGATCGCGGCAAAGATGGAAAATGACGTGCTCACCGGATTTTCAGTGCTGAAGAACAACGTCAAAAAGATGGGGGATATTAAAGAGAAAAACGACGGGGTGATCACCGGCATTGTACTGCTGGGGAATAAGATCACCAAGATCCGTGATATAGTCCGGATCATCAACACCATCACCGACCAAACCAAGGTCATCGCCTTTAATGCGGCCCTGGAAGCGGCAAGCGCCGGGGAAACCGGGAAACGCTTCGCGGTGGTGGCAGGAGAGGTGAACCGGCTTGCGGACGACATCGCGAACCTCACCAAGCAGATCAAAGAACAGGTGGAAGAGATCCAGAATTCCTCCTCCTCCCTGATCATTTCCAGCGAAGAAGGGGCGGATAAGATCGCCGAAGGGTACAAACTTATCAAAGACCTGGAAGATATCTTCAACGAGATCCGTTCAGGAGCGGAAATCACCTCCAATCAGGCCCAGACCATTACCGTGTCAACCCAAAAACAGCGCAAGTCCAGTGAGCAGATCACCATCGCCATAAGCGATATATCCCGAGGGCTTAACAACTTCCTCCATTCCACCGAAGTTGCCACCTCCTCTGCGGAACGGCTCACGGAACTGGCCTCTACGTTGGAAGGCGTCTTAAACAGCAAACAAAAGTCGGACCACCATGGGGATAAATAAAGAAAAATACACCGGTAAATTCATTGATGAGGGCTTGGAGCATATCGCTACCATCGAAACCCTGTTATTTGATGTAAAAGACGGGGGATCCCTGGAAGATGACTTCGCATGTCTCCTGCGGGCCTTGCATACCCTCAAAGGCTCCGCGCGGATGCTGGAGTTTAGCCGTATCGAAGCGCTTACCCATGCCCTGGAAAGCGTCTTCATCGGGGTGAAAGAACAGCGGGTTCCCTTCTCAGACAAGGCCATACGGCTGAGCCTAGCCTCCCTGGACCTGCTTAAAACAGCCTTCGCTTCCATCCAAAAAACCAAAACCGATGCCATTGAAACCTCGGCTTTTGAACAGGAACTCTCCGCCTTGGCCGCCAATGAAGACTTTACCATCCCTGCCAGCAAAAGCCCCAAGCTGCAAGCAGCGCCGGAAGCGCCGCCACTACCCCAAACACCGTTTGAAGTGCCAGTGCAACCGGCAGAGCAGCCCCCGCCTAAATCGCTTCAAACACAGTTTGCGCAACCGGCAGAGCAGCCCCCGTCCACAATGCTTCAAACGCAGTTTGCGCAACTGGTAGAGCAGTCTCCGCCCCAAGCGCTTCAAACGCAGTTTGCGCAACCGGCAGAGCAGTCTCCGCCCACAATGCTTCAAACGCAGTTTGTGCAACTGGTAGAGCAGTCCCCGCCCAAAACGCTTCAAACGCAGTTTGCGCAACCGGCAGAGCAGTCTCCGCCCAAAACGCTTCAAACGCAGTTTGCGCAACGGGCAGAGCAGTCTCCGCCCAAAGCGCTTCAAACGCAGTTTGCGCAGGTTGTGCCTCAAACGCAACTGGTGAAATCCGAAAGTATCCGCATACCCCTTAAAAAGATCAACGATATCATCAAGAACATGGCGTCCCTGCAATCCCTGGAGATCATGGCTAAGAATATTGCCCGGGAAACCGAAGCGGTCCATGAAGTATGCACCCAATTCCTGAGACAGTTCATCACGGAACAGCAGGTGAACTCGCCTCTGGTACGAGAAGGCCGGAAACTGGAGCAGGTCATCCGAAACACCGCCTCTAAAATGAAGAACTACGCCATCGATGTGGGGAATCATACGAAAAGCGCCTATGACAGCGTCATATCCCTCCGCATGCTGCCCCTCTCCACGGTGCTGGATGCCTATCACCGGTATGTGTTTGAGATTGCCGCAGAGCTGGGTAAGCAGGTACGGCTCCGTATCGAAGGAGCGGATCACGAGATCGATAAGAACATCATTGAAACCCTGTCGGATGTTTTCATTCATACGGTACGCAACGCCATTGATCACGGCATTGAAACGCCGGAAAAACGCCGAGAACGGGGAAAAGACGAGACCGGCATCCTGAGCATCCGCTGCACCCGGGAGAGCGGAACCATGAAGATCCGCATTTCCGATGATGGACAGGGCATTGATACGGAAGCTATCAGAGCCAAGATCATGCAACAGGAACTGGTATCCAAAGAAACTGCGGCCCAGTTGAGCCGGGAAGAGCTGACGAACTATATCTTTCAGAACGGGTTTTCCACCGCCTCCACGGTGAGCGCCGTATCGGGCCGGGGAGTGGGTATGGATGTGGTACGGAGCAGTGTGGAGCGCATGAAGGGCAGCATCCTGGTGGAGAGCACTCCGGGGAAGGGGACCTGTTTTACCATTCTCGTTCCGCTCTCGATTGCGTCTCTCATCGGTTTCCCCATTAGCTGCGGGGAGATGAAGTTCATCATTCCCGCCAACTTTGTGGATACGGTGCTCTTGGTGAACAAAACGTCCCTCATCACAGTGGTGGATCATCCGGGGATCAAATTCAACGGCCATATCATCAAACTCTACTATCTTAACCAGATCCTCCATATTGACGCACAGGAACAGCGGCAGGAACAGGAAAGCCTCTTCGTGGTCATCATCAAGGCCTACGATGAAAGCATTGCCCTGGCCATTGACAGCATCAGTAACATGCGTTCGGTCATTCTCAAATCCATGCCTTCATTTATGGAAGGGATGCGTATTTTTTCCGGAGTAGTGCTCAGTGAGGATTACGAGATGGTGCCAGCCCTCCATGTACCCAGTCTCATTACCATGGCAAAGCGGCTATCCTCGTTTGATCTCAAGAAGCGGCACCAGGAGAACGAACAGACCCGGAAAGCGATACTCGTCGTGGACGATTCCCTGCACACCCGGGAGATTGAACAGGACATTCTCCAGGCCGAGGGGTATAAGGTCGATACTGCGGCCGATGGTTCTGAGGCGCTTATGGCCGCGAAAACCAACCGCTATGATCTTATCTGTACGGATCTCAATATGCCCCAGATGGACGGGTTTATGCTCACGGAAAACATACGGAAGAACAGTGACCTCACGGGGATTCCGATCATCGTCATTTCCTCCAAATCCAGCGAGGAAGATCAGAAACAGGCGGCCCTGCTCGGGGCAAACCGGTATATCATTAAAAATTCCTTCAATAACCTTAATCTGATCACCGCCGTGCGGGATCTTATCGGAGAAGCCCATGGCTGAGGCCCTGCATCCAGAAACCGGGGAACCCAAACGGATCCTCCTTTTTGAAGATTCCGATATATTCGCGGATATCCTCTCGGAAACCCTGCAAGAAGCTGGGTACTGCATCAGCCGGGCGGTGAACGGCTTTGAGGGGATCAAACGGGTGTATCAATTCCTCCCCCATCTTATCATTACCGATGTGGAGATGCCCCTTTTTAAGGGCTATCAAGCCACCCGGCTCTTGAAATCCCGCAGGTATACCAAAGCGATTCCTATCATCATGTTTACCTCCTTGAGTGAAACCCGGGACCGCTTCTGGGGAGGACAAGCCGGCGCTGATTGCTACCTTGAGAAGTCGCCGGACAATTTTGGAGAACTTAAAGATCGGGTCGCGGCGCTGCTCAGGGAATTTCAGGACATTGATTTTGGGGCCATTGAAAAAGAAGGTAAACGGATCAACGACGATGCCCTCATCGAATTGGTTAATAACCTGTTGGATACGAAGCTCTTTCAAATGACCATCATCGGGAGGCTGGCGGAACTCTCGAGTAAGCTTGAATCCCTGGAGGACATCCTCAAGGGGGTGTTTGAACTCTTAGCCTATATCTGCGAGGCGGGGATATCCTCCATCATGCTCAAGAGCGCCCATAATACCCTCCTCAGCTATACCTGCAATACCGGAGGGTACACCGCTGAGATTGCCGAGGACTTTACTGCGATTACCCGCGCGGATTTTAACGCCCTCTTCCCGGATTTCAAGGCGATCTCCCGGCATACCACGGATTTTTATCCTGCGGGAGACCGGGAGAAACGGCTTGAGTCCTACCTGTCCCTTCCTCTCACCACCGGGGGCGAACCCTTTGCTACGGTTAATATGGCCAATTCGATTAAAGATTATTTCTCCCCGGTCATTGGGGAGCACTTGAGCGTTTTTTTTGCCGCCGCGGCTCCGATTATTGCCAATGCCCTTTCCCTCAAGCGCCTCGCGGAATTACAGGCCAAGACCCGGGCCGCCTTTGCCCGGTATGTACCGATTGATGTGATGGATGAGATCATTGATACAGCATCCTCCGCATCGGCAAGTCAAAGTGAAACCCGTAACGTGGTGGTGCTCTTTTCGGATATACGGAATTTTACCAAGATCTCTGAGCACAGCAATGCCCAGGATATTGTTACCTTTCTGAACGCGTATTTTGCCCTCATGGGCAATAAGATCATCGCCGAAGGGGGGAACATCGACAAGTTCATGGGCGACGCAATCATGGCCCTCTTCGGTGCGCCCCGGACCCTGTCTGACGCGCCTGGCTGCGCCATCCGTGCGGCCATCAACATGATGCGGGCCTTGTCCCAGGTGGATACTTCGCATATCCGGCTCCCAGAAAGCGGTTTTGCCGTCGGGATCGGCATCAACTACGGGGAATGTGTGGTCGGGAATATCGGTTTCCAGAATAAACAGGACTATACGGTCATTGGGGATACGGTAAACCTGGCCTCTCGGCTGGAAGGGGTTACCAAAGAGTACCGGCATCCGATTATCGTATCGGAAACGATGTACGAAGCAAGCAAGGGACAGAGTATCTTTCGGAAGATTGACCGGGTGCAGGTGAAAGGTAAAGATACGTTTGTGGACCTGTACGGGGTCTATGCCGCATACACGGATGAGCCCCATGCCGAGGATATACCCCAGTCCCTGCTGCTTAACCGGGAACTCCTGGATCAGTACAACAAGGGGCTTAAGCTCTACGCTATGGAGGAATGGGAAACGGCGAAGCAGTATTTCTCCCGAGCGCTGCTGATAGATGAGCATGATTACCTATCCCATCTGTACCTGGACCGGAGCGCATCGCACCTTACTGCCCTAGACGCTTCAAGATAAATGAGCTGGTTCAAAAATTGATTATGGCGGACCTCCAGTCCGATGGAACCAGCTCTTGCAGTTTCTCAAGACGGGGATTTTGATGACATCAAAATATTCCTGGTTGGGGCGTATCCTGAGGGGAAACCCAGTCATATTCCCCGTTTTTGTCATAAGATTACGATTGTATAAGACCCGGTCTGTGGTATCATAAGGATAATGGTATATGCCAAATTGTAGGATCAATTTTTATGGAGGAAAGAAAATGAAGAAAATGCTTATGGCCCTCATGGTACTGGTAGCGGCCGGTTCGGTGGTCTTTGCCAAGGGCGGATCCCAGTCCCAGTCCAGCGGGGCTACACCCGGGGACTTGGTCGGTATCGCTATGCCCGAAACCCACGTGGAACGCTGGGTAAAGGACGGCGCTTCTCTGAAACGGTTCGCGGAAGCCCGGGGGATGCGGGCGGAGGTCCAGTTCGGTAATGCGGATCAGACCCAGCAGAATCAGCAGATCCAGAGCTTCCTGACCCAGGGCGCTAAGGTTCTTATCATCGGATGTATTAATGACGGCGTAGCCTCGGTAGTTACCGAAGCCGCCCGGGGTAAGGTCGCGGTTATCGCCTATGACCGGATCATCCCCAATTCAGCGGATTATGACTACTACCTCACCTTTAACAACTTCAAGGTCGGTCAGCTCCAGGGTCAGGGCATTGAAACAGGGCTTAACCTCAAGGCCGCTACTGCCGACGCCCCCAAGTATATCACCCTCTTTGCCGGTTCCCCCACCGACGGCAACGCCTTCTTCTTCTATGACGGCGCCATGAGCGTCCTCAATCCCTACATCGACAGCGGGGTGCTGAAAGTAGTGGGACCCTATCCTAAGACCTCTGCTGATACCGCCAACTTCCAGCGGATCGCCACGGAAAACTGGCAGGCGCCCATCGCTAAGACCCGGATGGAAAACCTCCTCTCCGGTGACGCCGGGGACGTGGTGCTCGATGCGATACTGGCCCCCAATGATACCTTGGCCCGGGGCATTATCGAAGCCTGCAAAGCCGACGCCAAGTACCGGACCAAACTGCCTGTAGTAACCGGACAGGACGCTGAAGCTGATTCGGCGGTATCCATCAAGAACGGCGAACAGTACATGACGGTCTTTAAGGATACCAATAAGCTGGCTGAGGCGGCGATTATCCTGGCCGAAGCCATTGTTCGGGGCCAGACTCCCAATATCCCCGGGGCGATCCTTGCTTCGGGGGAGCTTGCCAAGATCGGCGATACCGGCAAGAAGGTGGTCAAGGCTTATCTGCTCGATCCGGTGATTGTTACCCGGGACAACTGGCAGGTGCCCCTCAACGCCGGCTTCTACACCGAGGCCGAAGCCGCGAGACTTAAGTAGGCTGAGGCGGAACTTCAGCAGTGCGAGGGGGAAGGGAAGTTTGTAAGACTTCCCTTCCTTTTATGTAGGGGTTACCTTTGTATGGGCTTAAGCGAGGCGGATCATGGGCGAGTATATTCTTGAAATCGAAAACCTCACCAAGGAATTTCCCGGGGTTCGGGCATTGGATAGGGTTAGCCTCAAGGTGAAGCGGGGGGAGATCCATTCCCTCTGCGGGGAAAACGGGGCGGGTAAATCTACCCTGATGAGCGTTATCAGCGGGGTCTATCCCAAGGGAGACTATCAGGGCAAGGTTTTCTATAAGGGAAAAGAAACTTTCTACCGCAGCGTCAAGGACAGCGAAAAGGAAGGGCTTGCCATTATCCATCAGGAACTGGCTTTAAGCCCCTATCTGTCTATTTATGAAAATATCTTTCTCGGGCACATGGAGACCCGGCTGGGAATTATCCGGTGGGATACCTATATACGGGAATCCAAGAAGTATCTGGACCGGGTGGGCTTGCATGAGTCTCCTGAAACCATTGTGAGTAAGCTGGGGGTGGGGAAGCAGCAGCTTGTGGAAATTGCCCGGGCCCTCTCGAAGAAGGTGGAACTCCTCATCCTCGATGAGCCAACCTCTTCCCTCAATGACGACGAAAGCGAGAAGCTCTTGGACCTGATGCTGGAATTTAAAAAGGAGGGCATCACCTCGGTGATGATCTCCCACAAGCTCAACGAGGTGCTGAAGGTAGCTGATACGGTAACGGTGCTGCGGGACGGTAAATCCATTGCCGCGTACGACGTCAAGGGGGATAAGCTTACCGAGGACAGGATCATCAAAGACATGGTCGGTCGAAACCTGACCCACCGGTTCCCGGAACGGGTTTCGACTCCCGGAAATACGGTGATGGAGGTGAAGCACTGGACCGTCTACCATCCCGATTACCACACCATCAAAGTGGTGGACAACGCCTCTTTCTACCTCAGGAAGGGAGAGATCCTCGCCTTCTGTGGCCCCATGGGCGCGGGCCGTACCGAGTTGATGATGAGCATCTACGGGGGGTCCTACGGTTCCCGGAGCGAAGGCGAAGTGTATATTAATGGAAAAAAGGCGCGCCTGGATTCGACCCGGGCGGCTATCAACGCCGGCCTGGGGTATGTTTCGGAGGATCGGAAGAACCTGGGGCTCATCCTGATTCAGGATATTAAAACCAATATCTCCACCGCGAGCTTGGGGAAGCTATCCGCCTTCGGCGTTGTGGACAGCCAGCGGGAGATCCGGGAAGCTGAAAAGTACCGTCAGGATCTTTCCATCAAGACCCCCTCGATAAACCAGCTCACCCGGAATCTCTCCGGGGGGAACCAACAGAAGGTGGTTCTCAGCCGCACCCTGCTGGCGGACCCGGATATTTTTATTGTGGACGAGCCTACCCGGGGCATTGATGTGGGGGCTAAGTCGGAGATCTACGGCATCCTGAACGCGCTTGTGCGCCAGGGCAAGAGCGTTATCATGGTCAGCTCGGAGCTGCCCGAAGCCCTGGGGATGGCGGACCGGATCTATGTGATGAACGAAGGGAAGATCAAGGGGATGCTGATGCACGATGAGGCAACCCAGGAAAAGATCATGCATCTGGCGCTGGTCGGTTAATACTTCCCCGGTACGCCCGGGGAGACCTATAAGGAGTGAATATGAGTGATAAGGCAATACGGACGGCACCTATCCGGACCCTATTCAGAAACAACATCCGGAATTATTCTATGTTCATCATGCTGGCGGTGATCATGATAGTATTTGCCCCCCTGACCCACGGGATTAACTTTAGTCCCCGAAATTTTACCAATATTTTCTTTCAGTACAGTTATGTGCTTATCCTGGCAGTAGGCATGGTTCAGGTTATCATCATCCTGGGGATCGATCTTTCGGTAGGCTCGGTCTGCGCCTTTGTGGGGGCTATCAGCGCCATGGTATACAATACCGGGCTGGGCATGCCCCTGACGCTTTTGGCGGCCCTCGGTATCGGCCTCTGTATCGGAGCTTTCCAAGGCCTGTGGGTGGCCTACGCGAAGATCCCCGCCTTCATCGTTACCCTGGCGGGGATGCTCCTCTTCCGAGGACTTACCTACCTCATCACCCATATTAACCCCATCAGCCTCAAGGGTAATACCTATTCCCATCTTGCCACAGGCACGGTGGATGAGATTTTGGGGCTGGATCCCATCGGCAGCATCTACCCCATCTCCCTCATCGCGGGGGTCCTGCTCCTCATTATCTATTTTATTACCGAGTTTATGTCCCGGCGGAAAAAGATACAGAACGGGTTTGAAGTTACCCCGGGGAGCCTCTTTATCGGGAAGCTCCTATTGATCAGCGCCCTGGTACTCGGCCTTGCCCAGCGGTTCTCCGCATACCGGGGGCTTCCGGTGGTGGTGGTGGTTCTGGGGGTAACGGTGTTTGTCTTTAACTTCATCCTGAAGAATACCGTCCTGGGCCGGTATATCTATGCGGTGGGGGGCAATTCCCGGTCGGCAAAACTTTCGGGGATCAACTCCGAATTGATCACCTTTATCGTGTTCTGTATCATGGGGATTTTGACCGGTCTTGCCGCGGTGGTTTCCACCGGGTACATGAACAGCGCCCTCCCCCAGGCGGGAAATCTTTTCGAGATGGATGCCATTGCCGCCTGTTATATCGGCGGGGTTTCCGCCTCTGGGGGCATCGGCACGGTAGTAGGGGTCATCGTCGGGGGCCTCGTGATGGCTGCCATCAATAACGGTATGTCCCTGATGAACCTGGGAACCCACTACCAGTATGTGGTCAAGGCGCTCATTCTGCTTTTAGCGGTATTCTACGACATTTACACCCGCCGGAAAGCCGGGCTCGGTTGATTTTGTTATATCAGGCGGCTCTTTTTGCAGCATCCTTAGGGTAAACGCATAGAAAAATTCCGGGGGATGCGGGTGGCTTTTTTCTAAGGCCCCCCGCATTTTTATTTTTTTCTATAAAATAGTGCGTTTATCCTTCGGCTGTTGACGACGTTTGGGCGGGCATACAAGGGCTTTGCGAAGCAAAAACCGCCGGCCCAAATGTGGGTGCGGGAGGCGGGGGGAATCATTTTATTTCTTCTCCATTAAAAATAAATATTCAAAATTTTCTTCTTCTATTTCTTTAACCCAATCTTTTGTCCATTTCATTGATGACATGACATTTTTTTTATAATTAATTTTCTCGATTTCAATAATTTTTCCATAATTATTAAGCACTTCATTTAATTCATCTGCTGTCGCTCTGCCTCCGGAACTGTAGGACAAAATAATATAGTTTGCGGGTGTTACTTTTATAAGTTTTTCTATCGCTTCAATTACAATATATTTTCCGGATTCACCTTTTCTAAATTCCTCAAAGGCAGATCCGGCTATGGTATCGGAAGTGTCAGTCCGCCTTTTTGCCTTGCCAAAAACTTCGGGCCTGTCATTTAAACATATTGTTGTCCAAATATGGTAATAAGACGCATAGCGGACACGAGAAGGCGGCATTTTCTCATTATTCGATCCATAAGGCGGATCGAAATAGGCAATAATAATATTA
>JAISPY010000290.1 GCA_031274565.1 Treponema sp. | reverse complement strand
ACCGCGTCACAGGGTCCTCCTGCCCGGAGGGCCAGTTCCGGGGCATCGGTAATATCGCCGTTTCCGGCAACCGGGATATGCAAGGCCGCGCGGAGAAGGCCCACATATTCCCAGCGGGCCCGGCGTTTGAATTTTTCCCGGGCGGTTCGGGGGTGGAGGGTGATACGCTGGACTCCTTCGGCTTCGAGCATCCGGCAGAACCTCACCAAGTACTCAAAATCATCCTCCATACCGATCCGTAATTTAACGCTTAAGCGCCGTTTGGTGCGTTTCCGTACCAGGCCTATCAATGCCCCGGCCCTGTCCAGGGAAGTCATCCATCGGACCCCTGCTCCGGTCCGGACTATTGCCGGAGCGGAACAGCCCATGTTAAGGTCGATGCCCGCACCGTCCTGGGCATCCAGGAGGCTGACCGCTGCGGCCACCTGCGCGGGGTCAGCGCCGCCCACCTGATAGACCAGCCGTTCGGGACAGGGGCCAGGATCCCTATACCAGGCCTCAAAGGGGCCTCCGCTGATGAGGGCGCCGGCGCTTATCATTTCGGTATAATATTCATCGCAGGCGCCGAAATCAGCTATTAATTCCCGCAGCGCCCTATGGCTTACTTCGGCCATGGGAGCTAGTAAAAAAGATACGACCATGCTATAGTAGTATCCACTTTTGGGATAAAAAAAAAGGCGGTTTCTCGTTATGGGCAGAGACCTTGACTTATAGCATCCTAATAGGTACAATATTATAGAGTAGAGGAGTGTGCCGTATGATAGCAAAGACTAGTATTCCCGCAAACGCGAGTGAAAAGATTCCTTCGGGGATACGGCCTGATGGTAGTGCGTACCGGGTTCTGGTGGTTGATGATTCCATGTTTATCGCAAAGCAACTGAGTCAGATCTTTACCTCCGAAGGGTTTGAAGTGATAGGTACCGCTGCGGATGGCGCCCAGGGAGTAGAAAGGTACAAGGAAATGTATCCTCAGATAGATCTGGTTACTATGGATATCACCATGCCGGTCATGGATGGGGTTACTGCTTTGGAAAAGATAATGGAGTTTGACAAGAACGCGGTGGTCATCATGGTCAGTGCCCTGGGTAAAGAAGATGTGGTTAAAAAGTCCCTGATGACCGGTGCGAAGAGTTATATTATCAAGCCCTTGGATAGAAATAAAGTTTTGGATCGGGTTGTTACGTTCTTAAAACGGTAATGGTGGTTTGGTAATCGGTTCGCGGGTTATTTATCCATCCTTGCAGGGATGGGTGTGTTATGTATTTTTTAGTGATTCTGGCTGTTGAATGCGGTATTGTTGGTGAATATTGATGAATATGCATGTTATTGCGGATGCTGTATTTTATATCCATACGGATATTCAAACCACAGAGTTTTTTGAAGGTATTTGGCCTATCCCTGAGGGGGTTTCCCTTAACACCTACCTGGTGAAAGGTGACAAAATCGCCCTTATCGATCTTGTCAGGGACTGGAATGATGCTCCAAAACAGCTTGAGGAGGCCTTAGCCTCCTTGGGTATTGGTTTGGGTGATGTGGATTATCTGATTTTAAACCATTTGGAACCGGATCACACGGGCTGGCTCCGGGAATTCCGGGACCGGAACCCTCGGGCGGAGATTGTCTCCACGGTCAAGGGTATTAATCTGGTTAGCTCTTTCTTTAATATTCATACCGGACTCCGGGCAGTAAAGGACGGTGAAACCCTGGACTTGGGAAAGGGCAAGACGCTCGCCTTCTTTGAAACCCCCAATATCCACTGGCCTGAAACCATGGTTACCTGGGAGGCTGCTTCGGGAACCCTATTTTCCTGTGACGCCTTTGGTTCATTCGGCGCTTTGGGAACCAAGGGCTTTGACGAGGACTTTACCGAAGAAGAACACCGGTTCTTTGAAGGGGAAAGTCTTCGGTATTATGCCAATATCGTCTCCTCTTTTTCGACCTTTGTAGAACGGGGGATCAAAAAGATTTCCGGTCTTCCTATCACCTGCGTGGCCCCCAGTCACGGTATGGTGTGGCGTAAAGAGCCGCAGAAGATCATGGACCGGTATCTCCGCTACGCCGCTTATGCCAAAGGACCTGCGGAAAAGGAAATCGCCGTGATCTGGGGGTCCATGTACGGTAATACCAAGCGCGGACTAGATGCGGTCATTCACGGCATAGAAGCCGAAGGAGTCCCCTATTCCATACACCGGGTTCCGGATGAGCATATTTCCTATATCCTGCAGGATGCCTATAAGAGTAGCGGCCTGGTGCTGGCCATGCCGACCTATGAATATGCCATGTTTCCGCCCATGGCCTGGGTGCTGGATATATTCCGCCGCAAGCATATAACCGGAAAGACCGTGCTGCGGATCGGTTCCTGGGGCTGGGTCGGTGGGGCCAAGAAAGACTATGAACAGGCTATCGAAGGGCTAAAATGGAACAGCCTCGAATCCCAGGAATGGGCCGGAGCGGCTTCCGCCGCGGACCTCACTGCCCTGGAAGTCCGGGGTCGGGACTTGGCTCGGATTATCAAGGACGCCTAATCAGCGATGCGCCGGTACCCAGAGCGGTAAAGACGCATGTCCTGTGCTCTATCCGTTAAAATCAGCTCCGATAAATAGTAAAAACAAGGTTACGTCTTTCAAGTCGAAGCATTCCTTGACGGAGAGGTGCAGTCAGGGGATACGCAAAAAACAGCGACTATGGAGGGTAAACATCTGCTATGAAGAGCCGAAACCCGCTAGGGTTATCATACGAGTTACCGACGGAAAGAATATAAAAAACATGCAGGCCCGGTATTTTTATCATTTTTAAGAACCATAGCGGGAAGCCTATAAGGGGCCAGGCCCGGGGACTTAGCCCTCCATACGCTTCTCGCAGATCTTACAATTCCAGATCCCGGGTAGCAACCTTGCGTTCCATATAGGCCGCGAAATCCCTTACCGGCATGGTAGCGGAGCCGCCGGTTCCCAGGGATCTCCCATCCCGAAGGCGTATGGAGACCGTACCTTCCTCCAACTCCCGCTGACCCACTACCAGCATATAGGGGATCTTGCGGTTCTGGCAGGAGCGTATCTTTGCATTCATCCGGTTGTCGTCCAGTTCAGCCGTAACCCGGAGGTCATGGCGTTGGAGTTCCGCAGTCACCTGTTTCGCATAATCATTAAAACTCGCTCCCACCGGGATCACCGCCGCCTGTTCCGGGGCAATCCACACCGGGAACGCGCCACCGAAGTGTTCGATGAGCACCCCAAAGAAGCGTTCCAGGGAGCCGAGCAACGCCCGATGCACCATATAGGGCCGCTTATGCTGGCCGTCTGAGTCCACGTAGGTCATGTCGAACCGTTCCGGCTCGTTGAAGTCAAACTGAATGGTGGTCATTTGCCACTCCCGGCCCAGGGCATCCTTTATTTTGAGGTCGATCTTCGGACCGTAAAAAGCGCCTCCTCCCTCGTCCATTTCATAGGCGATACCCTCTACGGTAACCGCCTTACGCAGGGATTCCAGAGCCGCATCCCAGCGACTCTGTTCCCCCACAGACTCTGCGGGTTTGGTAGCCAGGTATGCCTTGATATCCTTGAAACCGAAGACTTTCCATATTTTGAGGCTAAACCGAAGTACCTCAAGGATTTCCCCTTCCATCTGTTCGGGGGTACAGAAGATGTGGGCGTCATCCTGGGTGAAACCCCGGACCCGCAGTAGCCCGTGGAGTACCCCGGAACGCTCGTACCGGTACACGGTTCCCAGTTCCGCCCAGCGCAGGGGCAGGTCCCGGTAACTACGGCCTTTGTTCTTATAGATCATGATGTGGAAGGGGCAGTTCATGGGTTTAATGATGTAATCTTGCTGGTCAATCTCCATAGGGGAATACATGTTCGCCTTATAGAAACCCAAATGCCCGGAGGTCTCCCAGAGCCAGGACTTGCCGATATGGGGGGTGTAGAGGATTTCGTAGCCGTTCCTGAAATGCTCAGTCCGCCAGAAGTCTTCAATGGCCACCCGCATCCGGCCGCCCTTCGGATGCCAATAGATAAGTCCAGCCCCGGCTTCCTCATGGATGGAGTAGAGGTCCAGATCTTTCCCCAGGCGACGGTGATCCCGCTTTTCTACCTCTTCAAGGAACGCGAGGTATGCCTTGAGTTCCTTGGGGGTTTCCCAGGCGGTCCCGTAGATCCGCGTGAGCATGGGCCGGGTTTCGTCCCCCCGCCAATAGGCCCCGGCGATGCTTTGGAGCTTGAAAGCTGCGGAGTTGATCTCCCGGGTATTGGCCAGATGAGGTCCCCGGCATAGGTCGGCCCAGACCAACTCTCCCGTAGCATTTCGCTGCTCATAGATCGTAATTTCCGCATCTTCGGGCAAATCAGCTAGTAGTTCCCGCTTGAACGGCTCGCCGTCAAAACGCCGGTTTGCTTCCTCTCGGCTTACCACGATCCGGACAAAGTCCTGCTTTTCTTCAATGATGCGCTTCATCTCCCCTTCAATGCGGGGAAGGTCCTCGACGGTAAGGGGCTGGGGAAACAGAAAATCATAATAAAAGCCGTTTTCCACCGATGGACCGATGGCGACGTTGGTTCCCGGAAACAGCCGGGTTACGGCCTGGGCCATGACATGGCTCACTGAATGTCGGATAAGAGCACACCGCGCGGCTGCCTCCGATGGTTCGTTTTTATGCGGTTCTTTTATGTCGGACATACTCGGATCCTCGGTCTCGGTCAAAACTATTATGATTAAGTGAAGCAGTTCCAAAATGTCAGATTTTGGAACTGCCTCCTTGAAAACCGCAGTTTCGTCGAACCAGAGGTTCGTAAGGCTTTAGCCTGAGAAACTGCAAGAGATGGTTCCATCGGACCGTAGGTCCGCAATAACCAATTTTGGAACCATCTCAAGTATCTGGTTTTTCTAAATCGGTGTCAAGGGACTATCTTTCACATGCAGCAATTTTACTTTTAGAGAGACTGAGAAGTGTAGACAAGAAATTCTCATAAAATATGCAACCAGCGGGTAATTTTTTGCCTCTGCTTTGGCTTGCGGTGGCGGTTTTTTCACTTT